>NZ_JBVHHE010000016.1:0-237964 GCF_055561235.1 Kitasatospora sp. NPDC022856
CGGTTACATTCCGAACCCGGAAGCTAAGCCTCACAGCGCCGATGGTACTGCAGGGGGGACCCTGTGGGAGAGTAGGACGCCGCCGAACAATCATTCCAAAGAACCCCCCGGTCCGTAAGGATCGGGGGGTTCTTTGCGTTTCCAGGGGCATTCTCCGGCGGCATTCGCGGTGGGTGGCTGCGGCTCGCCGGGGACCATAAGGGCAAGCTTCGGGCCGCAGGCGGTACTTCGTAGCGGGGTCAGCAGGCGCCGGTGGCGAGAGACGGCAGCAAGCCCTGGGGGCAGGCAGGCCTCCTCGCTCGACCGCCGGCAGAGTAACGGGCGGTTAGTGGCCGCCACAGGGCACCAGGGACAGAGACCCTCCCGAAGCGGCCGAAGCAGCCGAAGCGGTCGTCAGGGCGCCCGCTGACCGGACGTCCGTCCACGGGCAAGGCGTACGACTGACCCCCCCGCCACGGATGTGGCGGGGGGGGTCAGTCATGCGGTCTCACACCGGCCGTACGGCCGGGGGCTCAGAGGCGGCCGGCGGCCTTGAGGGCGAGGTAGGTGTCGGCGAGGGCCGGGGCCACCGCGGTCGGCGGGGCGTCCAGGACGGTCACGCCGCGCCGGGTGAGCCGGTCCGCGGTGAGCCGGCGGTCGGCGCGGGCCTGCTCGGCGGCGGCCGCGCCGTACACGGCCTCGACGGTGCCGCGGCCGGTGGCCAGTTCGTCCAGGTGGGGGTCGGAGACGGAGGCCAGGACCACTTCGTGGCGCTTGGTCAGCAGCGGGAGCAGCGGCAGCAGCCCGTCCTCGACCGGGGCCGCGTCGAGGCCCGTGAGCAGGACGATCAGGGAGCGGTGCGGCGCCATCTTGAGCGCGGTCGCCACCAGCGAGCGCATGTCGGTCTCGTAGAGGGCCGGTTCCAGGACGGCCATCGCGTTGGTGAAGGCCGGCAGGATCTCGCTGGGGGAGCGGCCGGCCACCGAGACGCGCTTGCGCAGGTCGTGGGCGAGCAGGTCGACCCGGTCGCCCGCCTTGGTGGCGAGCGCGGTGAGCAGCAGCGCGGCGTCGAGCGAGGCGTCCAGGCGGGGCGCGTCGCCGACTCGGCCGGCGGAGGTGCGGCCGGTGTCCAGGACGATCAGGATGTGCCGGTCACGCTCGGGGCGCCAGGTGCGGACGGCGACGGTGTTCCGGCGGGCGCTGGCGCGCCAGTCGATGGAACGGATGTCGTCGCCGGGCAGGTACTCGCGCAGGGAGTCGAACTCGGTGCCCTGGCCCCGGGTCAGGACGGAGGTGCGGCCGTCGAGTTCGCGCAGCCGGGCGAGCCGGGACGGCAGGTGCTTGCGGCTGTTGAACGGCGGCAGGGCGCGGACCGTCCAGGGGACGAGGTGCGAGCCCTGCCGCCCGGCCAGTCCGAGCGGGCCGAGCGAACGGACCGTCACCCGCTGGGCGTGGTGGTCGCCGCGCCGGGTCGGGGTGAGCACGGTGGTGGCCCGGCGCCGCTCGCGGCCGGGAATGCGCAGGGCGTGGCGGGAGGCGGCGATCTCCGTGCCGCGCCGCCACGCGGACGGGGCCCAGGCGTCGCGGACGCGGCCTCTGAGCGGGCGGCCACTGGGGTTGGTGACGGTCAGTTCGACGGTGGCCGGCTCGCCGAGCCGGACGGTCGTGTCGCCGCCCCGGGTGATCCGCAGGCTGCGGACGGGGGCGGCGAGCACCAGGTCGACGACGACGGCGAGCAGGACCGTGCCGGTGACGGCCGCGATCCCGCCCCAGGACGGCAGGAGCAGGCCCACGACGAGCGCGCCGAGTGCGGCGAGCAGGGCGGTTCGCCCGGTGAGGGCCATGCGGTTGCGCTCCTTCGTGAACGGGGCGGGGCGGTCGGTCAGCGGGGGGCGGGCGTCTGGGCCAGGACCGCCTGGATGACGGAGTCGGCGGTGACGCCCTCCATCTCGGCCTCGGCGCGCAGCGCGACGCGGTGCCGCAGGGTCGGCAGGGCGAGTGCCTTGACGTCGTCGGGGGTGACGTAGTCGCGGCCGGCCAGCCAGGCCCAGGCGCGGGAGGCGCCGAGCAGGGCGGTGGCGCCACGGGGGGAGACGCCGATCGAGAGCGACGGGGACTGCCGGGTGGCCCGGCAGAGGTCGACGATGTAGGCGAGCACCTCGGGCGAGACGGTGAGCTTGGCGATCTGCTCGCGGGCGGCGGTGATGTGTTCGGGGCCGGCGACCGGGCGCACGCCGGCTGCGGCGAGGTTGCGCGGGTCGAAGCCGCCGGCGTGCCGGGCGAGGACCTGGAACTCCTGGTCGCGGTCGGGCAGCGGCAGGATCAGCTTGAGCAGGAAGCGGTCGAGCTGGGCCTCGGGCAGCGGGTAGGTGCCCTCGTACTCGACCGGGTTCTGGGTGGCGGCGACCAGGAACGGGACCGGCAGCGCGCGGGGCGAGCCGTCGACGGTGACCTGGTGCTCCTCCATGGCCTCCAGCAGGGCGGCCTGGGTCTTCGGCGGGGTGCGGTTGATCTCGTCGGCGAGCAGCAGGTTGGTGAAGACCGGGCCGGGCTGGAAGGAGAACTCGGCGGTGCGGGCGTCGTAGACGAGGGAGCCGGTGACATCGCCCGGCATCAGGTCGGGGGTGAACTGGATCCGCTTGGTGTCCAGGCTGAGCGCGGTGGACAGGGTGCGGATCAGCAGCGTCTTGGCGACGCCGGGGACGCCCTCCAGCAGCACGTGGCCGCCGCAGAGCAGGGCGACGACCAGGCCGGTGACGGCGGCGTCCTGGCCGACCACGGCCTTGGCGATCTCGGCGCGCAGGGCGGTGAGCGCCTGGCGGGGGTCGTCGGTGGCCCCGGGGGTGCCGGTCGCCGTGCCGGGGGTGGAGACGGGGGTGGCGGTGGCCTGTTCGGTCACGGCTTCCGTACCTGCCTTTCGAGGGCGTCGAGGTCGTCGGCGAGCCGCAGCAGCGCGGCGTCGTCGGTCGGGGGCGGGCCGTAGAGGAGGGCCCGTACGTCCCCGGCGGGTCGGTCGGGGAGGCGGTCGAGGACGGCCGCGCAGAGCGCGGTGGCGTCGGGTGCGCCGCCGGTGGGCGGCACGCCGAGGACGGGCGCGAGGCGGTGGGCGGCGGCGCGGCGCAGGGCGTCGGCGGCGCGGCCCCGGGCCCTGGCCCGGCGGTAGAGGCGGGCGCGGCCCTCGGTGGTCTCGGCGGCCCGGACCACGACGGGCAGGTTCTCGCTGATGACCGGGCCGAGCCGGCGGGCCCGCCAGAGCGCGGCCAGCAGGGTCGCGATGCCGAGCTGGACGGCGGCCCAGCGCCAGCCGTCGGGGATGTAGTCGGTGAACCGCTTGTCGCCGACGCTGTCGCCGAGCGGGGCGGTGTAGTCCGGCAGGTGCCAGGTGAGGCGGGGCTGCGAGCCGAGCAGGCCGAGCGCGAGCGAGGCGTTGCCGTCCTTCTTGATCAGCTCGTTGCTGAGGAAGTCACCGCTGCCGAGGACGACGACGTCGGTGCCCTGGCCGGTCCGAACGGCGACCAGCGGGTAGCCGTGGCCGCGCGGGTAGCAGCCCTCGCCGCGGCTGCCGGCGGTGTACAGCAGGCCGCCGAGGTGGGCGGTGCCGGCCCGGACGGCCTCGGTGAGCGCGCACTGGGCGGCGGTGCTGCGGACGGCGGCGTAGGGGGCGCCGCCGCCCTCCTCGGAGGGGCGGACGCCGGGGGCGAGCGCGCTGAGGGCCGCGGGGCCGGGGGAGACGAGGACCAGCCGGCCGTGCCGGGCTGCGGCGAGGGCGCGCAGCTGGTCGGGGCCGAGCAGGTCGGGTTCGGGGACGACGAGGGTGTCGTTGCCGGTGGAGCGGGCGGGGAGGTCGGCGGTGACGTCGACGTCGAGGCCCTGGCGCTGGAGCAGCGCGACGACGGCGTGGGAGCCGGAGGCGTCGTAGGAGCGCGGGTCGAGCGGGGGGTAGCGGCGGTCCTGGTTGAGCCCGGCCAGCACGGCGGCGGCGAGCAGCAGGAGCACGGCGGTGAGCAGGTACCAGCGGGAGCGGTGCCAGAGGCCGCGGCCGGTGGGCGCGAGGCTGCCGGCCGCGGCGGGCGCGGCCGCGGGCGCGGTCTGCGGCGGTACGGGCGGTGCGGCGGGCGGCGGCCCGCCGGGGGCCGGCGGAGCGGCCGGACCGGGGGTGGGGCTGGTCATGCCGCTCCTCCCGCGGCCGGGGCGAACGCCGGGCGGGCGCGTTCCAGGGTCTGGTCGAGGTCGCGCAGCAGCTGGTACGCGGTGCGGTCGGCGGTGCGGTCGCCGTAGGCGATGTCGTCGAAGGTGCGGGCCGCGGCGCGGAGGGCGTCGGCGTGCGCCGGGAGGGCCCGGCCGGCCTCGGCGGCGGCTTCGTCGGCGGTGCGGCCGGGCCGGGCGTCGAGCAGGGTGCGCTCCTCCAGGGCCCGGACGAGGGCGCGCATCTGCTCGCGGACGGCCTCCGTCCACCGGCCGGCCGCGGCGTGCTGTTCGGCGTCGGCCCGGTACTGGCCGGCGCTGCGCGGTCCGGCGGTGCCGAAGACGTCGAGCACGGTGCGGGCGGCCCGCTTGGGCGCGCCGAACCGCCACCAGAGGGCGGCGGCGATCAGCACGGCGATCACCAGGAAGAGGATCAGTCCGGTGGTGCCGCTGGTGCCGTCGCCGGCGATGGTGGTGAGCGCGTCGTCGATCCGGTCCATGACCCAGTCGTAGACCCGCTGCTGCAGGCTCGGGTCGTGCCGGTGGTACTCCGCGTTGAGCAGTTCGTCGCGGGCGGCGTCGCGGGCCGGGTCACGTGGAACGGTGACCGGGGCGCCGCTCGCCGCCAGCGTCCTCTCCCCCCAGTTCGGCATCCGGTTCAGAGCCTCGCCGGGTTCTGGCCGGCCTGGTCGCCCCAGCCGGTGCCGCCGTACTCGGTCAGGCCCGCGGCGCGGGCGAGCTCGATGTCCAGGGCCTCGCGCCGGATCCGCTGGTCGACGTAGAGCAGCACGCCGATGGTGGCGGTGAACGGGATGGTGACGGTGGAGGCGATCACGCCGGCGATCGCGGTGGTGATCAGGACGGCGGTGGGCAGGGTGGCCGGGTCGCCCGCGTCGACCTGGCCGACGAGGTCGTCGAAGCCGAGGGCCAGGCCGACGATCGTGAACGGCACGCTGATGATCCCGGCGACGATGCCGGCCAGGACCTGGCTGAGGAGGTTGATCCCGAACAGCCGCCACCAGGAGCCGCGGACCAGTCGGCGCGAGCGGGAGAGCGCCGTGATGACGCCCTGCTTCTCCAGCATCAGGGCGGGGGCGGCCAGGCTGAGCTGGATCCAGATCCAGATCGCGACCGGGATGCTGAGCAGGCCGACCACGAAGAGCAGGCCCGCGATGGCGGGTTCGTCCGCGCCGGTCAGCAGGTAGCCGATCATCGGGGCGAAGCCGATCAGCACCACGCCGGCGCCGATCAGGGCGGTCAGCAGGGTGAGGCCGGTCAGCTGGAGCAGCCGGGGGCGGGCGTCCCGCCAGGCGTCGCGGATGGTGGCGGACTGCCCGAGGATGGCGCGGCTCACCACCATGGTCAGCAGGGCGGCGGCGACCACGCTGAGCAGCATGGTCACCGGGAGGCTCACCAGGGCGGAGATCACCGGGGTGAGGTCGCCGGTGTCGCCCCGCACGGCCAGCTGGGTGCCGGTGACGGCGGCCTGCTCGACGACGGCGACGCCGAGCGAGAGGCCGAGCGTCGTGCGCCAGTGCGTGCGGATGGTGGAGACGGCTCCGTCGAGGATCTCGCCGAGGCCGAGCGGGCGCAGCGGGATGATGCCCGGCTTGGGGCTGACCGGGGCGCCCCAGCCGTACTGGCCGTGGGGGCCGTGCGGGCCCTGGCCGCCGTACTGGGGGCCGCCCGGTCCGGGGCCGCCGTAGCCGGCGCCCCAGGCGGGGGGCGCGGCCTGGGGTGGTACCGACGGCCCGGGCGCGGCGGCGGACGTGTCGGCCGGGGGCCGGTCGTCGTCGCGGGACGGCTCGGACGAGCTGGGCGAGGCCCAGCCCGGGGTGTCGGTCATCACTGCTCCTCGGAGGGGCGTCAGGGTTCGCGGGGCCGGGTGGATCTTCACCCGCGCGCAGCGCCCATCGTGCCATGGTGGTCGGACGGCCCCCAGGGGTATCCGGTTGCTGAACGGCAACGGGAGGCCGTCGGGCGGGCGGGACGCGGTCCGGACGCGGCCCGGGGGTGACCGGTGGGGCCGGAGGGGCCGGTTCGGGCCAGGTCATTCGTCCGGTATGGCCGGAATTCGCCGGGCTGCCACTTGGCCGTTCTGGAGCAAAGGGACTGCTGTGCGGCAGGTCACAATCCGGTAATGAGAAGATGGACGCATGAAGGGACGCGTCCTCGTCGTTGATGACGACTCCGCACTGGCCGAGATGCTCGGCATTGTGCTGCGTGGTGAGGGTTTTGAGCCGTTTTTCGTCGCGGATGGGGACAAGGCACTAGCCGCGTTCCGGGAGACCAAGCCCGATCTGGTCCTGCTGGACCTGATGCTGCCCGGACGGGACGGCATCGATGTCTGCAGGCAGATCCGGGCGGAGTCCGGCATCCCGATCGTCATGCTGACCGCGAAGACCGACACGGTCGATGTCGTGGTCGGTCTGGAATCGGGTGCCGATGACTATGTCACCAAGCCGTTCAAGCCCAAGGAGCTGGTGGCCCGGGTACGTGCCCGACTTCGCCGTGCCGAGGAGCCGACTCCCGAGCAGCTGACCATCGGCGATCTGGTGATCGACGTGGCCGGCCACTCCGTCAAGCGGGACGGCCGGGGCATCCCGCTGACCCCGCTGGAGTTCGACCTGCTCGTCGCACTGGCCCGCAAGCCCTGGCAGGTGTTCACCCGGGAGGTGCTGCTGGAGCAGGTCTGGGGCTACCGCCACGCGGCGGACACCCGACTGGTCAACGTCCACGTCCAGCGGCTCCGGTCCAAGATCGAGAAGGACCCGGAGCGTCCCGAGATCGTGGTGACCGTCCGTGGCGTCGGCTACAAGGCCGGACCCAGCTGACGTGACGTACCAGGCTGACGACACCCCGTCGGAGTCCTCGACCGACGGGGACTCCGCCGTGCGCGGCGACGTGCTGAGCTCGACCACGCGCAGCCGCCGCCGTCGCGGGCCCGCCGCTCTGCTCGCGCCGGTGACCCGTCAGCTGCGCCGGCCCCTGCACCGGGTTTCGGCGCTGTACCGCCGTTCCATCCAGCTGCGGGTGGTCGCGGCCACCCTGATGCTCTCCGTCGTGGTGGTCCTGGTCCTGGGCGTGGTGGTGGTGGCCCAGGTGCGCAACGGGCTGCTGGGCACCAAGCGGGACTCGGCGCACAGCCAGGCCCGGGCCGGCTTCCAGACCGAGCAGAAGAAGATCGACGAGGCCAAGGACCTGCGGCTCAAGGTCGGCGCACCCGCCGACCAGGCCGTCGAGGAGACCGGTACCTGGCTGCTCAACCAGGTCGGCGACCTCGCGGCCAGCGGCCAGAACGTCTACTCGGTGATCGCGGTGGTGCGCGGCGGCAAGACGGTCTCGCCGGAGACGGCCGGCCTCGGACCGCGCTACACCGGTGACATCTCGCCGGTCAGCATCCCCGACACGCTGCGGGCCAGGGTCTCGGCGGAGCCCGGCCAGATCTTCGACCAGCCCACGCGGATCCACCGCGTGGACGGCGCTGGGCGGACCGAGCCCGGACTGGCCATCGGCATGCAGTTCACCGGCCCCAACGGCGTCTCCTACGAGCTGTACTACATCTTCTCCTTCGGCCAGGAGACGGACACCCTCGACCTGGTCACCGGGACCCTCGCCACGGCCGGGGTCTTCGTGGTGATCCTGATGGGCGGGATCGCCTGGCTGGTGGTGCGCCAGGTGGTCACCCCGGTCCGGATGGCCGCCGGGATCTCGGAGCGGCTGGCCGCGGGCCACCTGGAAGAGCGGATGAAGGTCACCGGGACGGACGACATCGCCCGCCTCGGCGAGTCCTTCAACCGGATGGCGAACGCGCTGCAGGCGCAGATCCGCCAGCTGGAGGAGCTCTCCCGGGTGCAGCGGCGGTTCGTCTCCGACGTCTCGCACGAGCTGCGCACCCCGCTGACCACCGTCCGGATGGCCGCCGACCTGATCTACGACAGCCGCGAGGACCTGGACCCGATGGCGGCCCGCTCGGCCGAGCTGCTCCAGGGCCAGCTGGACCGTTTCGAGTCGCTGCTCGCCGACCTGCTGGAGATCAGCCGCTTCGACGCCGGCGCCGCGATCCTGGACGCCGAGCCGGTCGACCTGCGCGAGATCGTCACCCGGGTGGTGGAGGCCGCCGACCCGCTGGCCCAGGCCAAGGGCAGCGCCGTGGTGATCCGCGGCGACGGCGAACCGGTGCTGGCGGAGGTCGACTCCCGCCGGATCGAGCGCATCCTGCGCAACCTGGTGGTCAACGCGCTGGAGCACGGCGAGGGCCGGGACGTCGTGGTCCGGCTGGGCTCGGCGGACGGCGCCGTCGCGGTCGGCGTGCGCGACTACGGCATCGGGCTCAAGCCCGGCGAGGCGTCCCGGGTCTTCCACCGGTTCTGGCGGGCCGACCCGTCCCGGGTGCGGACCACCGGCGGCACCGGCCTCGGGCTGTCCATCGCGGTCGAGGACGCGCACCTGCACGGCGGCTGGCTGCAGGCCTGGGGCGAGCCCGGCGGTGGCTCGCACTTCCGGCTCACCCTGCCGCGCACCCGCGGCGGCGACATCAACCGGGCACCGTTCCGGCTGGAGCCGGAGGACTCGCGCAACAACCGGGGCCTCGGCTCGTACGGCGTGCCGTACCGCCGGGCGATCCGGCCGGGCGGCGCCACCGCGCTGACCGCCACCGACGAGCCGGCCGTCCCGGAGACCCCGGAGGGCTCCGGGGGCAGCGGGTTCGGCAGCGGCCTCGGCGGCGTACTGAGCATCGGCCCGGGCCTGGGCACCAGCCGGCTGCCCCAGGGCCCGCGGGCCGACCCCTCGGACGTCCGGACCGCCGGCGCCGGGTACGGTGCCACCGGAGCCCAGGTGATGGTGGACCCGACGCCCGGCTGGCCGTCGGTGGCACAGCGGACGGCGGAACCGGGCCCGGCGGAGGCCGGGCACGGCACGGCCGGGACGGACACGGAGGGGTCGCAGCGTGCGAGGGACGAGCGGGACTGAGCCGCGGCTGGCCGCGGTGGCCGGCGTGGTGCTGGGCACCCTGCTGGCCGGCGGCTGCGCGGCCATGCCGGACTCCGGCGGCGTCAGCAAGGTCGAACTGGCGCAGGACTCGGTGGACAAGAACCTGCAGGTCAGGGTCTTCCCGAAGGCGCCCGACAAGGGCGCCAAGCCGCGCGACCTGCTGGCCGGGTTCCTGGACGCCGTCACGGCGGACGAGAGCTACGACACCGCCCGGATGTACCTCACCGAGGAGGCGGCGGCGAGGTGGAAGCCGGACGAGCGCATCCAGGTGCTCTCCGCGACCCCGTCGCTGCCCGTCCAGACCCTGACCGAGGCCGACACCTCCTTCGCCGTCCCGGTGTCCGGCATGGTGGTGGCCGAGGTGGACGCCAAGCACTCGTACACCTTCCTGGACGGCCAGAAGGACGTGGACTTCCAGTTCTCGTTCGTCCGGGACAAGAAGAGCGGCGAGTGGCGGATCGACGCGCTGCCCGACGGCCTGCTCATCAACGAAACCAACTTCCGCAACAGTTACCGCCAGGTGGACCGCTTCTTCTACGCGGCCGACGACCCGTCCGCGGCCGCGACGCTGCGCTCCCCGGCCGTGCTGATCGCCGACCCGATCTACCTGCGGCGCCGAATAGACCCGCTGACCTCGGCCGCCAGGGCCGTGGTCGCCGGGCCGTCCGACTGGCTCTCGCCGGTGGCCCGGAGCGCCTTCCCGACCGGTACCGCCGTCGAGCGGGTGAGCGTCGACGAGGCCCGCACCGCCCACGTGGTGCTCAACGGTGTCGACCTCGGCGGCGCGATGCTCTGCAAGCGGATGGCCACTCAGCTCTTCTACACCCTCGCCGACCAGGGCAAGGGGCAGGTGGACAAGCTGGACCTGAAGGGCCCGCGCAACAGCGGCTGCCAGGCGACCCGCGGCGACCTCCCGCAGACCGGACCGGGCGCGCTGACCGGGGCCGGCTCCCAGCGGCAGTTCTTCCAGCGGGCCGACAACGGCGTCCTGACCGAGGCTCAGGAGACCGGCGACGGCAACCCGGTGCGCGGCCCGCTGGGCCGTCCGCAACCGGCCGGCCGGGACCCGCTCGGCACGATCGCGGTGGCCCGGGACGGCGAGCGGGCCGCGGCGATCGGCGGCCGGGGCCACCAGCTCTACACGGTGCCGCTGGCGGACGGCGTGCAGGCCATGCCCGAGCCGGTGCTCACCACCCCCGTCCGCACCGGGCAGAAGGACGAGGACGGCCTGACCTCGCCCAGCTGGGACGGCCGCGGCGACCTCTGGGTGGTGGACCGCGACCCGCAGAACCGGCGGGTGGTGATGGTGCGCGGCAACCAGCCCCCGGTCACGGTGCCGGTGGACAGCCCCGACGGGCAGGTGCTGCAGGACCTCAAGATCTCCTCGGACGCCGTCCGGATCGCCCTGGTGTTCAAGGACCAGCGCGGGGCGCAGTCGCTCTGGCTCGGTCTGGTGGTGCACGGCGGCACCAAGGACGCCCCGACCGCGCGGATCACCGGACTGCGCCGGGTGGCCCCCGCGATCACCGAGGTCTCCTCGGTGTCCTGGGCGGAGGCCGACCAGCTGCTGGTGCTGGGCAAGGAGAAGGGCCGCCTCCAGCAGCTGCACTACATCAGTACGGACGGCTCGCAGAGCAGCGAGGCCCCGCCCCAGGGCGGCGAGGGGATGGCCTCGGCCCAGGCCTCGGAGGCGCCCGCCGACACCATGGACCAGGCTCCGCCGGTGCTCGCGCGGCAGGGCACCGACGGCAAGATCTACCGGCTGGTCAACAGCCAGTGGCGTGAGCTCGTCCTGAACTTCCGGGCGTCCTCCTTCATCTATCCCGGCTGAGCCGGCGGTCCGGTCCCGGCTTCATCTATCCCGGCTTCGTCTATCCCGGCTGAGCGGGCGGTCCGGTCCCGGCTTCGTCCGAGCTGGTCCGGGGCTACCGGGGGCGGGGCCCGCCCCCGGGGTGGGGTACCCGGCCGACGGGGCGGTGCGGGACGGCGGCCGCGACAGTGGCGGCCGCCGTCGGCGGGAGCCCGGCCGACGCCAACGCCCGAGCGGCCTCGGCGAGGCTGGCCCCCGTGGTCACCAGGTCGTCCACCAGGACCGGCCGGCGGCCGGTCAGCCGGCGGTCCGCCCGCGGCAGGACGGTGAGCGCGCCGTGCAGGTTGCGCCGGCGCTCGGTGGCGGTGAGGCCGGCCTGGTCCGCGACCGGCCGGGTGTGCCGCAGCAGGGCCGCCGCCCTGGCGTCCACTCCGGCCCGGCGCAGTGACCGGGCGGCCGCGCCGGCCAGCCGCAGCGTCGGATCGTGCCCGCGGGCGCGGACGGCGGAACGGGCCGAGGGCATCGGGACCAGCAGCAGCGGGCTCAGCGCCGCGCGCGGCCCGAGCGAGGAGCGCACGGCCCGGGCGAGTGCTTCGCCGAGCGGCCCGGCGAGGTGCAGCACGCCGCGCTCCTTGTGGGCGAGCAGCAGCTGCCGGACCGGTCCGGCGTACGGGGCGGCGGCGTGCACCCAGGGCAGCGCGGTGGGGCCGGGCCGGGCGGCGGCCAGGACGTGCCGGCAGGCCGGGCAGAGCTGGGTGCGGTCGGCGCCGCAGCCGGCGCAGCGGGCGGGCAGCAGCACCTCCAGCAGACCGGCCAGTGCGTGGCCGAACGGCCCTTGGGCGGACCGTGGACGGGTGGGGACGGCGGTGGGCGGCACGGCTGCTCCTGGCGGCGGCAGGCACGGAGAGTGAGCACAGGATGCGCCGTACGGGGGGTGTTGTCCAGGTATTTACCCATGCTTCACTCGCAAGAGGGTAGACAGGGTGCAACAGCTTGACCGCCAGCCCACAGCCTCGGGTCGTACCCGTATTCCCGTTTGGGGAGGCGAAAACCCCGTGTGAGGTGTTCGATGAGGCTCCAGGGGGTTTCAACCGTCCCTGGTGGGGAGGAAGTGAGGTGAGGGCCAGTCGCTTTCGTCGCTCGCGGCGGAGGTGGAGGGTCAGCAGCGAATTGGCTGGTCCGGCTGGGTCTCAGCCCGATCCGGTAGCACCCGGATCGGCGTCAGCACGAGGGATCGGAGTTCTGCGTGGACATCGTCGTCAAGGGCCGCAAGACCGAGGTGCCCAAGAGGTTCCGCGAGCACGTGGCCGAGAAGCTGGAGAAGGTCCAGAAGTTCGACGGCAAGGTGATCAGCCTCGACGTCGAGGTGTCCAAGGAGCACAACCCGCGTCAGGCCGACCGGTCCGAGCGGGTGGAGATCACTCTCCGTACCCGCGGTCCGGTGATCCGGGCCGAGGCCGCCGCCGGCGACCCGTACGCGGCGCTCGACCTGGCTTCGGCGAAGCTCGACGCGCAGCTGCGCAAGTCCGCGGACCGGCGCCGGGTGCACAAGGGCGGCAACGGCCGTACTCCCATCAGCGTCGCCGAGGCGACCGCGGCCCTGGCCGCGCTGCCCGAGACGACCAAGCCGGAGAACGAGACCAACGGGGCCGTCCGCAAGACCATGATGGGATCCCTGGAAGTGGAGGGCGAAGGCCCGCTGGTGGTCCGGGAGAAGACCCACCCGGCCGCCCCCATGGCGCTGGACCAGGCGCTCTACGAGATGGAACTGGTCGGCCACGACTTCTACCTGTTCGTGGAGAAGGACAGCGGCCTGCCGAGCGTCGTCTACCGCCGGCACGGTTACCACTACGGAGTCATCCACCTGAAGGCCGACGGAACGACCGGGCCGGGTGGCGGTGCCGGCGGCGCCATCGGCGGCGCCGACGACGAGGACTGACCGTCCGAGCGGTGTGGGAGTGGTGACCCCGGCGGCGCTGCCGCCGGGGTCACCGGCGTTCGGGGGGCGTTCCGGGCGCGTTCGGGGGTGTTCCGTGGCGTTCGGGGCTGCTCCGGAGCGGGTGCCGGGCCGGTCCGGGCCGGTGACCGGCCGATTCCGGGCGCCGGGAGGTCACCCGGTGCGGGGGAATCGGCATCGGAGGGTGACCGGAGGACGCCTGCGGCGTGGAATGATTGGCGAACGACGACCGGCGACGGGGGAGGAGCGGATGGGGGATCACTTCGGGCTGGGGCCCGGTGCGGGGCCGGTCGGGGGGGTGGCGCGAGGGTCGGGGGAGGACCTCGACTACGCCCCGCGCCGGAGGGAGCCGATCCGCGTCCTGGTGGTGGACGACCACGCGCTGTTCCGCCGCGGCCTGGAGATCGTGCTCGCCGAGGAGGAGGACATCACCGTCGTCGGTGAGGCGGGGGACGGCGCGGAGGCCGTGCTCAAGGCCGCCGACCTGCTGCCCGACATCATTCTGATGGATGTTCGGATGCCCCGTCGCAGCGGGATCGAGGCCTGCACCGCGATCAAGGACGTGGCCCCCAGCACCAAGATCATCATGCTGACGATAAGCGACGAGGAAGCCGACCTCTACGAGGCGATCAAGGCGGGTGCCACCGGGTACCTGCTCAAGGAGATCTCCACCGACGAGGTGGCCACCGCGATCCGGGCGGTCGCCGACGGCCAGTCGCAGATCAGCCCGTCGATGGCCTCCAAGCTGCTCACCGAGTTCAAGTCGATGATCCAGCGCCGCTCCGACGACCGGGACCTCGTGCCCGCACCCCGGTTGACCGACCGGGAGTTGGAGGTGCTGAAGCTGGTGGCGACCGGGATGAACAACCGGGAGATCGCCAAGGAGCTGTTCATCAGCGAGAACACCGTGAAGAACCACGTGCGCAACATCCTGGAGAAGCTCCAGCTGCACTCCCGGATGGAGGCCGTGGTCTACGCGATGCGGGAGAAGATCCTCGAAATAGGGTGACGGCGGAGCCCGTCGCGGGCCCGGTGCCGGCTCAGTCGGCGAGCAGCTTCTCCAGCGCCGGGCGCAACGCCTCGTCGTGCAGCGCCTCCACCCGGACGCTGTCGCAGCCCACCCACGCGGCCGCCTCGCGCAGCGCGGTCGCCAGCGCCCCGACGTGCCGCGCGGAGTCCAGCGAGACCTGACGGGCCACCAGGGTGCCGCCCGCCCGGGCCGGATCGACCCGGCCGACCAGCTGCCCGCCAGCCAGCAGCGGCATCGCGAAGTAGCCGTGCACCCGCTTGTGCTTGGGGGTGTAGGCCTCCAGCCGGTGCGTCATGCCGAAGATCCGCTCGGTGCGCGAGCGGTCCCAGATCAGCGAGTCGAACGGCGAGAGCAGCGTGGTGCGGTGCCGGCCGCGCGGGGCGGTGGCGAGTGCGGCCGGATCGGCCCAGGCCGCGGCGGGGGCGCCGGCCGGGCCCCAGCCCGCGACCCGCACCGGGACCAGGCCGGAGTCGGCGAGCACCGCGTCCAACTGCTCGGCCTTCAGACGGTGGTAGTCGAGCAGATCGGCCCGGGTGGCCACGCCGAGCGCGGCGCCGGCCTGGGCGACCAGGGTGCGCAGGCAGTCCTCGTCGGTCGGCTCCGCCTCGAACAGCTCGGTGGGGATGGCCTGTTCGGCCAGCGCGTAGACCCGCTTCCAGCTCCGGCGCTCGGTGCAGACCACGTCGCCGAAGGCCAGGGCCCGCTCCACCGCGATCTTGGTGTCGGACCAGTCCCACCAGTCGGCCGTCTTCTTGGCGCCGCCCAGCTCGGTCGAGGTGAGCGGCCCCTCGTCGCGCAGCTTGGCCAGGACGGCGCGGTAGGTGGCGGCGTCCACCTGCATGCCCCAGACGTGGGCGCGCTCGCGGTAGCCCCGGCGGCGGAACGCGAAGAGCGGCCACTCCTCGATCGGCAGGATGCAGGCCGCGTGCGACCAGTACTCGAAGCTCGCTCCCGACGCCCAGTAGGCCGCGTCGACGGCGGGCCGGCCGACGGCGCCGAGCCGGGCGTACGGGACCAGCTCGTGAGAGCGGGCCAGCACCGAGATGGTGTCGAGCTGGACGGCGCCGAGGTGGCGCAGCACTCCGCGGACGCCGCCCCGGCGGCCCGGCGCGCCGAGCAGGCCCTGTGCGCGCAGGGCGATCCGGCGGGCCTCGTCGGCGCCGAGGGTCGCGGCGGGAGTCATGACGGTCATGTCGGCGAGCGTAGACCGCGGCACCGACAACGCCCCGGCCCGGAAGGACCGGGCGCCGGGGCGTGGTCGGCGGCCGTCGGCGGGGTGTGGCGGCGGGGCGGGGCTCCGGAGGGGGGTACGGAGTCGGGGCGGGGCTCCGGGGTGGGTACGGAGTCGGGGTATGTGGCGGCTCAGTCCGCGAGGTCGGTGGCGAGGTCGGTGGCGAGCAGCCCGCCGACCCAGGAGTCGCGGAACTCGCCGCGCTGCTCGGCGTACGAGCGCAGGGTGCCCTCGAAGCGGAAGCCGACCTTCTCGGCGACCGCGCGGGAACCCTCGTTGCCCACGTACGCCGTCCACTCCAGCCGGCGCAGGCCCAGCTCGGTGATCGCGTGGTGGGCGACCGCGCGGGCGGCCTCGACGGTGTACCCGCGGCCGCGGTGCTCCCGGGTGGCCCACCAGCCGACCTCGGCGGTCCCCGGCCTGCCCGGGACGCGGACCAGCCCCTGGGTGCCGACCAGGGCGCCACCGGCGCGCTCGACCACGCACCAGACGAGGTTCTCGCCGGTGCGACGGCCGTTCACGGCCAGGTCGTTGACGAAGTACTCCGCGTCCTCGCGGCGGTACGGGCTGGGAACGACCGTCCAGCGCTGGATCTCCGGGTCCTGGCAGGCCTCGAAGATCGCGTCCAGGTCGGATTCCCGGGGCGGTCGCAGGAACAGCCGCTCGGTGACCAGGAGGCCGGGAACGGAGTCGGGCGCGGTGGGCTCGGGGTGCTCTGCCATGAACGGATTATTCCGTGCAGAAAGGAAACCGGGCATCCGAATAACCGGCTCGACCGCTCAACCGCCCGGGTAGCTGACCGTTTTGCCCCGGTGGGCGATGCTATCGGGCCATGTGCCCGCACGGGTGACACGGGAATAGCGTGCTGACGCACCTCCCGGGGTGTTGGACTCCTCGCATACGATGGCCCGTGCGGTGGGGTAAACCCGTCGTGCAGTCGTCCAGTGCCAATACAGGCAAGGAGCCCGCTCAAGTGTCCGTCTTCGACAAGATCCTGCGCGCCGGCGAAGGCAAGATCCTTCGCAAGCTGCAGCGGATTGCTGCCCAGGTCAACTCCATCGAAGAGGACTTCGTCAACCTCACCGACGCCGAGCTGCGCGCGCTGACCGACGAGTACAAGCAGCGGATCGCGGACGGTGAGTCCCTGGACGACATCCTCCCCGAGGCGTTCGCGACCGTCCGCGAGGCCGCCCGGCGAGTGCTCGGGCAGCGGCACTACGACGTCCAGATCATGGGTGGCGCCGCGCTGCACTTCGGCTACGTCGCCGAGATGCGCACCGGTGAGGGCAAGACCCTGGTCGGCACCCTGCCCACCTACCTCAACGCACTGACCGGCAAGGGCGTCCACCTGATCACGGTCAACGACTACCTCGCCGAGCGCGACTCGGAGTGGATGGGCCGGGTGCACCGCTTCCTCGGCCTCGAAGTCGGCGTGATCCTGGGCAACATGACGCCCGCCGAGCGCAAGCGCCAGTACGCGATGGACATCACGTACGGCACCAACAACGAGTTCGGCTTCGACTACCTGCGCGACAACATGGCCTGGTCGAAGGACGAACTCGTCCAGCGCGGCCACAACTTCGCGGTGGTCGACGAGGTCGACTCGATCCTCATCGACGAGGCCCGTACCCCGCTGATCATCTCCGGCCCGGCGGACCAGGCGACCAAGTGGTACGCCGACTTCGCCAAGCTGGTGCAGCGCCTGAAGATCGAGCGCGACTACGAGGTCGACGAGAAGAAGCGCACCGTCGGCGTGCTGGAGGAGGGTGTCACCCGGGTCGAGGACTACCTCGGCATCGACAACCTCTACGAGTCGGTGAACACCCCGCTGGTCGGCTTCCTGAACAACGCCATCAAGGCCAAGGAGCTGTACAAGCGGGACAAGGACTACGTCGTGATGAACGGCGAGGTCATGATCGTCGACGAGCACACCGGCCGCATCCTGGCCGGGCGCCGCTACAACGAGGGCATGCACCAGGCGATCGAGGCGAAGGAGGGGGTGGAGGTCCAGAACGAGAACCAGACGCTGGCCACCATCACCCTGCAGAACTTCTTCCGCCTGTACGACAAGCTTTCCGGAATGACCGGTACCGGTACCACCGAGGCCGCCGAGTTCCACCAGATCTACAAGCTCGGCGTGGTGCCCATTCCGACCAACCGGGACCCGCTGCGCATCGACCAGCCCGACCTGATCTACAAGTCGGAGCCGGCCAAGTTCGCCGCCGTGGTCGAGGACATCGCCGAGAAGCACGAGAAGGGCCAGCCGGTGCTGGTCGGCACCGTGTCGGTGGAGAAGTCCGAGTACCTGTCGCAGGAGCTGCGCAAGCGCGGCATCCCGCACGAGGTGCTGAACGCCAAGCACCACGAGCGCGAGGCGCAGATCGTCGCGCAGGCGGGCCGCAAGGGCGCCGTGACCGTCGCCACCAACATGGCCGGCCGTGGCACCGACATCATGCTCGGCGGCAACTCCGACCACCTCGCCGCGGCCGAGCTGGCCCAGCGCGGCATCACCCCGGTGGACACCCCGGAGGAGTACGAGGAGGCGTTCCCGGCCGCGCTGGAGAAGGCCAAGGCGTCCGTGAAGGCGGAGCAGGACGAGGTCAAGGCGGCCGGTGGCCTCTACGTCCTCGGCACCGAGCGGCACGAGTCCCGCCGGATCGACAACCAGCTGCGCGGCCGTTCCGGCCGTCAGGGCGACCCGGGCGAGTCCCGCTTCTACCTGTCGCTCGGCGACGACCTGATGCGCCTGTTCAAGGCCGGCATGGTCGAGCGCGTGCTCTCGATGGCGAACGTGCCCGAGGACGTGCCGATCGAGTCCAAGATGGTCACCCGCGCCATCGCCTCGGCGCAGACCCAGGTCGAGCAGCAGAACTTCGAGATCCGCAAGAACGTCCTCAAGTACGACGAGGTGCTGAACCGCCAGCGCGAGGTCATCTACGGCGAGCGCCGCCGCGTCCTGGAGGGCGAGGACCTGCAGGAGCAGGTCGGCCACTTCATGGACGACACCGTCGAGGCGTACGTCAAGGCGGCCACCGGCGAGGGCTACGAGGACGACTGGGACCTCGACAAGCTCTGGACGGCGCTGAAGCAGCTCTACCCCGTCACCCTGGACCTGGAGCAGCTGGAGGAGGACGCCGGCGGCACGGCCGGACTCACCCCGGAGTTCCTCACCAAGGTCATCCAGGAGGACATCCAGGGGCAGTACGGCGCCCGCGAGGACCAGCTCGGCGCGGAGATCATGCGCGAGCTGGAGCGCCGGGTCGTCCTCTCGGTGCTGGACCGCCGCTGGCGCGAGCACCTCTACGAGATGGACTACCTCCAGGAGGGCATCGGCCTGCGGGCCATGGCGCAGCGCGACCCGCTGGTCGAGTACCAGCGTGAGGGCTTCGACATGTTCACCGCCATGATGGAGGGCATCAAGGAGGAGTCCGTCGGCTACCTGTTCAACCTGGAGGTCCAGGTCGAGCAGCAGGTCGAGGAGGTGCCGGTGGAGGACGCCGAGGTGCTGCTCGACAAGCTGGAGAAGGACGCCGCCCGTCCGGAGATCAAGGCCAAGGGCCTGGAGGCCCCCAAGCCGCAGCGGCTGCACTACACGGCCCCCTCGGACGAGGTCGGTGGCGGTGTCGTCGAGGGTGACTTCGAGGACCTCGCGCCGGAGGACGAGGGCGACGGGCTGACCCGCGCCGAGCGCCGCAAGGCCGCCAAGTCGGCCAAGGGCCGCCGTCGCAAGAGCTGAGGCGGGGCCGGTCCGCCCGGTCCGCCGCCACGCAGGGCGCCACTCCCGCAGGGGGGTGGCGCCCTGCGCCGTTGCGCCGGTGCCGCTGCCGGTGTGGCTGCCGGTGCCCACGGCGTCGGCGGGCCGGTCGGACCGTGGGGCGGGGTCGGACCGCGGGGTCCACGCGGCCCGTGCGGGCCGCGTGGCGCCGTCGCGGAAGCCGCCGTGGGCACCTGGTGCGGGCCGGCCGCCGCAGCCCGGTGCGGCGCCCGTCCGGGACCGGGGGCGGTGCGACGGGAGGGGCGCGCCGGGCGGGTTCACCGGGCCTCCACGGCGGTGCACTGCCACTGCCCGGCCGCCCCGCGCTGCTCCAGCCGGAACGCCACCACGTGGTGCCGGCTGCCGAGGTCGACCCGGACGCAGGCCTCGATCGCGTCGGGCGAGGGCGACCGGTCGTGCACCGGCCCGAGCCGGGGCCGGTCGGCGGCGCCGCCGCGCCGCAGGATGCCGATCCGGACGAGCGAGGCGAGCTGGCCGTAGCCGTCCAGGCTGGTGTGCCGCATCAGCTGGCCGGACGGCCGGGCGCCGGTGAGCACCTCGACCAGCTGGTGGGCGAACCGTGTGCTCAGCCCGGTGTGGGGGCCCGGGGCGGCGGGGGCGGCGCAGGCGGTCCGGGGCCGGCGCGGTCGCCGGCCGTCGTAGGGGTGGTGGCCGGTCCGGGCGGTGGGGTGGTGCGGCCGGTGCGGGTGGGCCGAAGGGCGGACGGGCCGGCCACCGTGGCCGCCGGGCGGTACGGCGGCCGGCCCGGCGGGTCGGGGGGCGGGCTGGGCGGCGGCGGGGACCGGGCTGGTGGTCATGGGGCCCTCCCGGGCAGTTGGTGCGGGTACGGACGGGTCCTTGGTAGCCCGGTGCCGCACGGGGCGGCAAGCGGGTTCGGCGCATCCGGCGGGCCCGCCCGCGGTCTCACCTATCCGGGTGAAAGACCCGGCGCCGCAAGGGCTGCCGGGCCCGTCGGGAGGGCGCCCGGTTGACGTACCGGGGCCAGCGGGAAGGCCCGAAAGGGGACACCCCGCACCGTCGGGACGGGCGGCGCGCCCGTCGGGCGCGACGTTGCGCCGCCTGGCCCTGGGCGCGCACGATCGGAGCCGGTCCGGGAACCGTGGAGGACGGACCACGACAGCGCCCCGACGAGGACAGGCGGCCGGCATGACGACATGGGTAGCGCAGACACGGGCGTCGTCGTCGGCGGCGCCCGCCGACGGCCGGCCCCGGCGCGGCCTGGTGCTGGGCGGTGGCGGGATGCTGGGCGCGGCGTGGACGGTCGGCGCGCTCTGCGCCGTCGAGGAGGCGGTCGGCTGGCGGCCGGGCGACGCCGAGGTGGTGCTCGGGACGTCGGCGGGCGCGATCCTCGCCGCGATGCTCGCCGGTGGGGTCGGTACCGGCGAGCTCCGCGACCACCAGCGCGGTCTGCCGATTCCGGACGGCCCGCTGGCCGGGGTGGCCTTCGACTACGAGACCGCGGTCGGCGGGGCGCTGCCCCCGCGCCCGCGCGCCGGCATCGGCTCGCCGGGCCTGCTGCGGGACGCCGTCCGCCACCCGCGCGAGTACCCGCTGCTGACCATGGTGTCGGCGATGGCGCCGCACGGCCGCGGCTCGCTGGAGCCCGTCGGCGAGCTGGTGCGCGGTCTGCTGGGCGGGGACGGCTGGCCGGCCGGCTCGCCGCTGCGGGTGGCGGCGGTGGACTACCGCGGCGGCCGCCGGGTGGTCTTCGGCGATCCGGGCGCGCCGGCCGCCGCCGTCGCCGACGCGGTGATGGCCTCCTGCGCGATCCCCGGCTGGTTCGCCCCGGTCCGGGTGAACGGCTCGGCGTACGTGGACGGCGGCTGCTGGTCGGCCACCAACGCCGATCTGATGCTCGGCCGCGGTCTGGACGAGGTGTTCGTGCTCGCCCCGATGGCGCTGCGGCTGCACCCGCGCGGGCGCGCCGAGCCCGGTCGCGGCACCGTGCTGGCGCTGCGCGAGTGGCGCGCCCGGGACCGCCCGCGCGGGGTGCTCGCCCAGCTGGTCGGCCGCTACCGCCGGGCGGTGACCAGGCAGCTGATGCGGGAGACCCGGTTGCTGCGGGCGAGCGGCGTCCGGGTGCACCTGCTCGCGCCGACCCTGGCGGACCTGACGGTGATGGGCCCGAACATGATGGACCCGGCCCGCCGCGGAGCGGTGTTGGAGAGCGCGCTGCGGACCAGCCGGGCGGCCCTGGACGGCGTGCGGTGATCCGGCCCGCGCGCGGGGCAGCGCGTGCGGCGGGTCGTGGCGGTCGGGGGCGCGTGCTCGGGTCGAGGGCGTGCCCGGCCGCCGGGGGCGCCCGGTCCCCTCGCGTGCGGTGATCCGGCCGGCGCCCCGGGTGGTCGGCGGCCGTGTCGGGCACGCCGCAGGGCCGCCGGCCGGCCCGGTTCCCGGCGGCACCGGCGGTGCGCGGCGCCGTCGCCGGGAGCCGGCGGTGCGGGCGGGAGTGAGCGCGTGATCACGGATGCCACCCCGGCGCTTATTCTTGGGGCGCTGGAAGCTGTGCCGCTGGACGAACCGGAGAGTGCCACCGATGCGCGTGTACGTGCCCACCACCCTGACCGGCCTGGCAGCGGCGCACCCGGGCGGCGCCCTGGAGCAGTCCGCGGCGTACGCCGTGACCCCCGCGCTGCGCGAGTGGTACGTCAGTGACGACCTCGAAGAGCTGGAGTACGCGGCGCTGAACCGGGCCGCGCAGTCCTCGCTGCGGCTGCTGGCCGCCGACCCGCAGGCGCCGCGCCGCCGGGTGGTGGTGGCGCTGGACGTCGCCGACTCCGCGGTGCGGCCGTTCCCCGGCGACGAGTACCAGGACCAGGCCTCGCTGGGCCGGGTGGTACTGGCCGGGCCGGTGCGGCTGGCGAAGGCGGCCGCGGTGCACGCGGACGTGGCCGACCAGGAGGTGGTCGCGGACGTCGAGGCGGCGGTCGCGGCCGTCGCCGCGGCCGACGAGGGCGATCAGGACGCCCAGTTCACCGTGGACGGCGCCGAGGACCACGAGCTGCTCTGGTTCGCCACCCAGGAGATCGCCGCCCTGCTGCCCTGAGCCCGGCCCGGGCGGCCTGAGCGGCCCGCCTCGCGCCGCCCGCCCGCCGGGCCCCGGCCACCCCGTCGTACCGCTTCGTCGGTGACCGGGGTTACCGTTCCCTGCGTGCGCACTCATATCGTCTGGGACTGGAACGGCACGCTCTTCCACGACATGGAGGCGGTGCTCGGCGCGAGCAACGCCGCGTTCGCGACCATCGGCATCGGCCCGATGACCATGCAGGAGTACCGCGAGCAGTACGAGATCCCGATTCCCCGCTTCTACCAGCGGCTGCTCGGTCGGATGCCCTCCGACGCCGAGTGGCTGCGGCTCGACGACGTCTTCCACGACCGCTATCTGGAGCTGAGCGTGGCGTGCGGGCTGACCGAGGGCGTGCTGGAGCTGCTGAGCGGCTGGGGGGAGGGCGGGCACAGCCAGTCCCTGCTGTCGATGTACGAGCACCACAAGCTGCTGCCGGTGGTCGACGGCTTCGGCCTGACCGGTCACTTCCTCCGGGTGGACGGCCGCAGCGGGCCCGCCGGTGGCCAGAAGGCGGAGCACCTGGCCAGGCACCTGGCCGCGCTCGGGGAACAGGTGGACCCGGCCCGCACGGTGCTGATCGGCGACGCCGCGGACGACGCGCTGGCGGCGCTGAGCGCGGGTGCGCACGCGGTGCTGTACACCGGTGGCTCGCACACCCGGGCGAAGCTGGAGCCGGTGGGCGTCCCGGTGGTGGACAGCCTGGCCGAGGCCGTCGAGCTGGCCGCGAGCCTGGTCGGCTGAGTCCGGCCCGGTGGCCCGGCGTCCGGTGGCCCGGCGCCCGGACGTGGCGCGAACCACGTCCACCGGTGGCGTGTCCGAGCGGGCGAACCGGCCCTCCGCTCGTCAGTCTGGATTGACGCCAGGCCATCAGGACGACGAGCGGAGCCGCCATGCCCATCGACGCAGTCACCCAGGTCCCGACCCCGGGCAACGAGCCGGTGCACGGGTACGCGCCCGGCAGCCCGGAGCGGACCGGGCTGGTGCGCCGGCTGGACGAGCTGGCCGCCGAGCAGATCCCGCTGCCGATGACCATCGCCGGCGAGCAGCGGTTCGGCGGCGGCGAGCGGATCGAGGTCGTCCAGCCGCACCACCACGCGGCGAAGCTGGGGGTGCTGGGCAACGCCACCCGGGAGGACGCCCGGGCCGCGGTGGACGCGGCGCTGGCGGCCGGGCGCGAGTGGCGCGGGCTGTCCTTCGACGACCGGGCGGCGGTCTTCCTGCGCGCCGCCGACCTGCTGGCCGGCCCCTGGCGGGAGACCCTCAACGCGGCCACCATGCTGGGCCAGTCCAAGACGGTCCAGCAGGCCGAGATCGACTCCGCGTGCGAGCTGATCGACTTCTGGCGGTTCAACGTGCGGTTCGCCCGCGAGATCCTGGCCGACCAGCCGATCTCCTCGCCCGGGGTGTGGAACCGCACCGACCACCGCCCGCTGGAGGGCTTCGTCTACGCGGTCACCCCGTTCAACTTCACCGCCATCGCCGGCAACCTGCCGACCGCGCCGGCCCTGATGGGCAACACCGTGGTCTGGAAGCCGGCGCCCACCCAGACCCTGGCCGCGTACTACCTGATGCGCCTGCTGGAGGCCGCCGGCCTGCCGCCCGGGGTGATCAACATGGTGACCGGCGACGGGCAGCAGCTCTCCCAGGTGGCACTCACCGACCCCGCCCTCGCCGGGCTGCACTTCACCGGCTCCACCGCCACCTTCCAGTCGCTCTGGCAGACCGTCGGCGCCAACATCGGCGGCTACCGGACGTACCCGCGGATCGTCGGCGAGACCGGCGGCAAGGACTTCCTGCTCGCCCACCGCTCGGCCGACCCGGCGATCCTGCGGACCGCGCTGATCCGCGGCGCCTTCGAGTACCAGGGCCAGAAGTGCTCGGCGCTCTCCCGGGCCTACCTGCCGCGCAGCCTCTGGCAGACGATCAAGGACGAGTTCCTGGCCGAGGTGGACGCGCTGGCCGTCGGCGACGTCACCGACCTGTCCAACTTCATGGGCGCGCTGATCGACCGGCGCGCCTTCGAGAAGAACCGCGACGCGATCGACCGGGCCAAGGCCGACCCGACGGTGGAGCTGGCGGCCGGCGGGCAGTACGACGACGCGATCGGCTGGTTCGTCCGCCCCACCGTGCTGGTCTCCTCCGACCACCGGGGCGAGATCTTCCGCACCGAGTACTTCGGTCCGATCCTGGCCGTCCACGTCTACGAGGACTCCCGCTGGGAAGACGTCCTCCGACGGGTGGACTCGGGCGCGCCGTACGGCCTCACCGGTGCGGTGATCGCGCAGGACCGCTACGCCATCGCACAGGCGGTGGAGGAGCTGCGCTTCGCGGCGGGCAACTTCTACATCAACGACAAGCCGACCGGCGCGGTCGTCGGCCAGCAGCCGTTCGGCGGCGGCCGGGCCTCCGGCACCAACGACAAGGCCGGCGCCGCCCAGAACCTGCTGCGCTGGACCTCGGCGCGGTCGATCAAGGAGACCTTCGTCCCGCCGACCACGTATGTTCACCCGCATATGGGCTGATGGCGAACACAGCGGGTCGGATTGGACATGGTGTCCAGGACGGCGGGATCTTCCTGCAGGATTGCGCCTCCCTGTCCCCTGACACCTTCGAATCGGCCCGTTAGGCTGGCTGGCGTCGTCGGGTGGCTGCAGGCCGAACGTCTCGTCCTACCCGCTGCGGAGGTGTTTCATGCGCGCCATGGAGACCTTTCAGCCGGTTGGTGCGGCAGGATTGCGGTGGACCCGGCGGTGAGACCACACACCACCGAGTCACGCAACGGCGCGCGACAGGAGCCAAGAAGTCATGCAGACCAAGCTGGACGCAGCCAAGGCCGAACTGCTCACGAAGGCAGCAGCAGCCGCTGAGAACAGCCAGGTGGGGGGAGCGGCGCCGGGGGAGGGTCTGAGCAACGGCGCTCTGACCGCGTACCTGCACCACTACTACCTCCACACCGCGCCCGAGGACCTGGTCGACCGCGACCCGGTCGACGTGTACGGCGCGGCCGCCTCCCACTACCGCCTCGGCCTCAAGCGCCCGCAGGGCACCGCCGAGGTCCGCGTGCACACCCCGTCGGTGGAGGAGAACGGCTGGTCCTGCGGCCACACCGTGGTCGAGGTCGTCACGGACGACATGCCCTTCCTGGTCGACTCGGTCACCAACGAGCTGTCCCGCCAGGACCGGGCGATCCACATCGTGATCCACCCCCAGCTGGTGGTCCGCCGTGACATCACCGGCAAGCTGCTGGAGATCCTGGACATCGACGCCTGCGCCCGCAGCCAGGCCGCCGGCGCCGAGTGGCCCGCCGACGCCGTCGTCGAGTCCTGGATGCACATCGAGGTCGACCGCGAGACCGACCGCGAGGACCTCCGCGCGATCGAGGCCGACCTGCGCCGGGTCCTGGGCGACGTCCGCGAGGTCGTCGAGGACTGGACGAAGATGCGCGAGTCCGCGCTGCGGCTCGCCGACGAGCTCGCCGAGGAGCCCCCGGCCCACCTGCCCGAGCAGGAGGTCGGCGAGGCCTGGGAGCTGATGCGCTGGCTGGCCGACGACCACTTCACCTTCCTCGGCTACCGCGAGTACGACCTGGTGGAGCACGAGGGCGAGGAGGTCCTGAAGGCCGTCGCCGGCACCGGCCTCGGCATCCTGCGCTCCGACCCGCTCAGCCACGACGACGACCACCACCCGGTCAGCGAGGCCTTCGGCCGGCTCTCCGCGCCGGTGCGCGCCAAGGCCCACGAGAAGAAGCTGCTCGTCCTCACCAAGGCCAACAGCCGCTCCACCGTGCACCGCCCGGCCTACCTCGACTACGTCGGCGTGAAGAAGTTCGACGCCAACGGCGAGGTCGTCGGCGAGCGCCGCTTCCTCGGCCTGTTCTCGGCCGCCGCCTACACCGAGTCGGTCAGCCGCATCCCGGTGGTCCGCCGCAAGGTCCAGGACGTCGTCCTCAGCTCCGGCTTCTCCACCGAGAGCCACGACGGCCGCGACCTGGTGCAGATCCTGGAGACCTTCCCCCGGGACGAGATCTTCCAGACCCCGGCCGAGGAGCTGCTCCAGATCGCCACCAGCGTGCTCTACCTCCAGGAGCGCCGCCGGCTGCGGCTCTTCCTGCGCCAGGACGAGTACGGGCGCTACTTCTCCGCGCTGGTGTACCTGCCGCGCGACCGCTACACCACCCGCATCCGGTTGCGCCTGATGGACATCCTGATGCAGGAGCTCAACGGCGCCTCGATCGACTACACGGTCTGGTCGACGGAGTCCGTGCTGACCCGACTGCACTTCGTCGTCCGGGTCACCCCCGGCAGCGAGCTGCCGCACCTGACCGACGCCGAGATCGAGCGGATCGAGGGCAAGCTCGCCGAGGCCGCCCGGTTCTGGATGGACGGCTTCAACGACCAGCTGCACCTGGAGCTGGGCGAGGAGCGGGCCGCCGAGCTGTCCCGCAAGTACGCCAACGCCTTCCCCGACGGCTACCGCGCCGACTTCACCGCGCGCACCGCCGTCGCCGACCTCAAGCAGATCGAGTCGCTGCACGGCGAGGGCGACTTCCGCCTCAACCTGTACCAGCCGGTCGGCGCGGGCGACGACGAGCGCCGCTTCAAGATCTACCGGGTCGGCGGCCCGATCTCGCTGACCGAGGTCCTGCCGGTCCTGCAGCGCCTGGGCGTCGAGGTGCTCGACGAGCACCCCTACGCGCTGACCCGCTCGGACCAGACCACCGCCTGGGTCTACGACTTCGGCCTGCGGCTGCGCGAGGCCGTCGAGCTGACCGACGAGGCGCGCGACCGCTTCCAGGAGACCTTCGCCGCCACCTGGACCGGCAAGGCCGAGAACGACGGCTTCAACGAGCTGGTGCTGACCGCCGGGCTGACCTGGCGCCAGGCGATGATGCTGCGCGCGTACGCCAAGTACCTGCGCCAGGCGGGCTCGACGTTCTCCCAGGACTACATGGAGGACGCGCTCCGCAACAACACCCACAGCACCCGGCTGCTGGTCAACCTCTTCGAGGCCCGGCTGAGCCCCAGCCACCAGCTGGGCGCGGCCGAGCTGACCGACGCCATCCTGGAGGAGCTGTCCGGCGCGCTGGACGAGGTCGCCTCGCTGGACGAGGACCGCATCCTGCGCTCCTTCCTGCACCTCATCAAGGCCACCCTGCGCACCAACTTCTTCCAGCACACCGGAGAAGCGGGCGCCTGGCACTCCTACGTGTCGATGAAGTTCGACCCGAAGGCCATCCCGGACCTGCCGGCCCCGCGCCCCGCGTTCGAGATCTGGGTGTACTCGCCGCAGGTCGAGGGCGTGCACCTGCGCTTCGGCAAGGTCGCCCGCGGCGGTCTGCGCTGGTCCGACCGGCGTGAGGACTTCCGCACCGAGATCCTGGGCCTGGTCAAGGCGCAGATGGTGAAGAACACCGTCATCGTGCCGGTCGGCGCCAAGGGCGGCTTCGTCGCCAAGCAGCTGCCGGACCCGTCGGTGGACCGGGACGCCTGGCTGGCCGAGGGCATCTCCTCCTACAAGACCTTCATCTCGGCGCTGCTGGACATCACCGACAACCTCAAGGGCGGCGAGGTCGTCCACCCGGCGGACGTGGTCCGCCACGACGAGGACGACACCTACCTGGTCGTCGCCGCGGACAAGGGCACCGCGACCTTCTCCGACATCGCCAACGGCGTCGCCGAGTCGTACGGCTTCTGGCTGGGAGACGCGTTCGCCTCCGGCGGTTCGGCCGGCTACGACCACAAGGGCATGGGCATCACCGCCCGCGGCGCCTGGGAGTCGGTCAAGCGCAACTTCCGCGAGCTCGGCCACGACACCCAGTCCGAGGACTTCACCGTCGTCGGCATCGGCGACATGTCCGGTGACGTCTTCGGCAACGGCATGCTGCTCAGCGAGCACATCCGCCTGGTCGCCGCCTTCGACCACCGGCACATCTTCCTCGACCCCAACCCGGACGCGGCCGTCTCGTACGCCGAGCGCCGCCGCCTCTTCGAGCTGCCGCGCAGCTCCTGGGACGACTACGACAAGTCGCTGATCTCGACCGGCGGCGGGGTCTTCCCGCGCAGCGCCAAGTCGATCCAGCTGACCTCGCAGGTGCGGGCCGCGCTCGGCGTCGAGGAGAGCCGGCTCACCCCGGCCGAGCTGATGAAGCGGATCCTCCAGGCGCCGGTCGACCTGTTCTGGAACGGCGGCATCGGCACCTACGTCAAGGCCTCCACCGAGACCAACGCCGAGGTCGGCGACAAGGCCAACGACGCCATCCGGGTCAATGGCGAGCAGCTGCGGGTCCGGGTCGTCGGCGAGGGCGGCAACCTCGGCTGCACCCAGCTCGGCCGGATCGAGTACGCGGCGTCCGGAGGCCCGCAGGGCGCCGGCGGCTGGATCAACACCGACGCCATCGACAACTCGGCCGGGGTGGACACCTCGGACCACGAGGTCAACATCAAGATCCTGCTCAACCAGGTCGTCGGGGACGGCGACATGACGGTCAAGCAGCGCAACCAGCTGCTCGCCGAGATGACCGACGAGGTCGGCCACCTGGTGCTGCGCAACAACTACGCGCAGAACGTGGTGCTGGCCAACGCCGTCGCCCAGGCGACCAGCATGGTCAACGTCCACTCCCGGATGATCAACCGCCTGGAGCGCGACGGCCGGCTCGACCGCGGGCTGGAGTTCCTGCCCACCGAGCGGCAGATCCGCGAGCGCCAGCAGAACGGCCGCGGCCTCTCGCAGCCCGAGCTGTCGGTGCTGCTCGCCTACACCAAGATCACCCTGGCCGACGAGCTGCTCGCCACCGAGCTGCCCGACGACCCGTTCTTCCGCACCGCGCTGCACGAGTACTTCCCCAGCGCGCTGCGGGCCCGGTTCGCCGAGGCGATCGACAACCACGCGCTGCGCCGCGAGATCATCACCACGCTGATCGTCAACGACACGATCAACCGCGGTGGCTGCACCTTCGCCTTCCGGCTGAAGGAGGAGACCGGCGCCACGTACGAGGAGATCGCCCGGACGCACACCGCCGCGCGGGCCGTCTTCAGCCTGGAGCAGATCTGGTCCGAGATCGAGGCCCTGGACAACCGGGTCCCGGCCGGCGCCCAGACCAGGATGCGGCTGCACTCGCGCCGGCTCGTCGAGCGCGCCACCCGGTGGATGCTCAACAACCGCCGCCAGCCGCTCGACATCGCCGGCACCATCGAGTTCTTCCACGACCGGGTCAACCAGGTCTGGGGCTCGCTGCCCAAGCCGCTGCGCGGCGAGGACCTGGCCTGGTTCGAGTCGGTCTACGGCGAGCTCGCCGCGGCCGGCGTGCCGGAGGAGCTGGCCACCCGGATCGCGGGTCTGTCCTCGACCTTCCCGACCCTGGACATCACCGAGGTCGCGGACCGGTCCGGCAAGGACGTCGCCGAGGTCGCCGAGCTGTACTACGACCTGGCCGACCGGCTGCAGATCACCCACCTGCTCGACCGCATCATCGAGCTGCCGCGGACCGACCGCTGGTCGTCGATGGCCCGCGCGGCGATCCGCGAGGACCTCTTCGCGGCCCACGCGGCGCTGACCGCCGACATCCTGGCCTGCGGCCCCGAGGGCGCGACCCCCGAGGAGCGGTACACCGCCTGGGCGGAGCTCAACTCCACCCTGCTGAACCGCGCCAAGAGCACGCTCGACGACATAAGGGGTTCGGACAACTACGAGCTGTCCAGCCTCTCCGTCGCGATGCGCGTCATTCGCACCCTGCTCCGCACGGGTTCGATGCGCTGACGACCGGGAGCCGGACGGCCCGGACGGCGGGGCCGCGTCTTCGGACGCGGCCCCGCCGTCGTCGTTCTCCGGGTCGGCGGCCGGGGCTGCGGCCGGGTCGGCGGTAGGGGCTGCGGGTCGGCGGGAGGGCGTCGAGGCGGAGCGTGTCAGGGCGGTCACTCCGGGTGCGAATCCGTTTGTGGCCCGGATGTGAGGTGCGGGTGAACGCGGGGTCACAATGTCCGGTACGTCGGCCCCGAAGTGTCGTCAGGTGGCGGAGTTCCTCCCCAACTGCCCTGATTGGCAACTGTTCTGACATGCCAAGAGTTGCAGTAAGCTAACTCCGCGATAGGCGTTGCCGCAGGTCCGTGCCGGAAGAGCTCCACCGACGTGCTGGAACAACAGGTGTCTTTCGGCGGGGAGCAGGCCGCCAGTCCCACCCGCGCAGGGCGGTCCGGACCAGTTCCTGACGCGATGCCACCTGAAGAGAGTTTCATGACGTCATTTGTGCAGGAACCCTTTTTCTGGGTCTCCATCGTGGTGATGCTCGTAGTAGTCGGGGTCTCCCTCCAAGCCCGCAGGACGAACCTCTCCCTGCGCAGGCGAAACGTTTCCCTTGAGGAGGCGGCCGCCCAGGCGCAGCGGCAGCGCGACGAACTCGGCGCGCTGAACTCGCGCCTGCAGAGCCAGCACGCGGCCGTGCTGGCGGAGGTCCGCCGGGACGCCGAGGAGGACACCAAGGCCGTCCTCAAGGCGGCGATGCGGACCCTGCAGGGTCTGGCCGACGAGCAGCAGGTCGTCATCGACAAGGTCCAGCGCAAGTACGGCGACAGCCCGCAGATCCTCGCCGACCTGATGCTGATCGACCACACCAACAGCCAGTTCGGCCGGCGCGCCCAGGGCATCGCGGTGCTCTGCGGCGGCTGGCTGGGCCGCCGGGAGACCGTCGCCTCGATCTACGACGTGGCCCGCAGCGCCCAGGGCCGGATCCGGCACTTCGACCGGGTGCAGATCCACTCCCGGGTCAGCGTCTCGCTGGTCAGCAAGGTCGTCGAGCCGGTCGCCGTCGTGCTGGCCGAGCTGCTGGCCAACGCCACCAACTACTCCGCGCCGGACACCCCGGTGGAGATCAGCGTCCAGGCCGTCCCGACCGGGGTCTGCCTGATCATCGACGACGCCGGCCTCGGCATGGGGCAGGAGGAGAAGGACCGCGCCGCCGCGCTCCTGAACCCCGGTGCGCCGATCAGCCTCACCGGCCTCGGCAACCCCCCGAAGTTCGGCTTCGCCGTCTCCGGCATGCTGGCCGCCCGCTACGGCTTCCGGGTCTCGGTCGACTCGGTCTCCCCGTACGGCGGGGTGCGGGCCGTGGTGCTGCTGCCCGCCGAACTGCTCAGCAGCGAGGTCGCGCCCCCGGCGGCCGCCGGCCACGGCGACTACAGCGGTGCCTACCAGGGCGCCCAGCAGAACGCGTACCAGGGCGAGTACGACGGCGCCCAGCAGAGCACGTACCCGAGCACGTACCAGGGTGAGTACCAGGGGGAGCCGGTGGAGCAGCCCGTACCGGCCCGGGCGCAGCGGCTCGCGTCGCTGCCCGAGCCCGTTCCGGCCGCCCTCGCCCAGGTCGCCCCGGCCGCGGCGCAGGCGGTCCCGGAGATGACGGCGGACGGACGGCTGCCCAGGCGCCGCCGCCAGCGCACTGTCTCGGTGGTCCCGCACCCGCAGGACTCCGGCCGCGTCGACGAGCCGGTGCCGAGCACCGGCCAGGAGACGGCGTCCCGCCTCGGCGCGTTCCAGCGCGGGACGCTGTCCGGGCGCAACACCATGACCACGGAAGGAACCGAGATCCAGTGAGCCCTGATCTGACCTGGGTGCTCAACGACGTGCTGCAGGTGCGCGGTGCCCGGCACGCCATTCTCGTCTCCGCCGACGGCCTCCTGCTCGAACGGTCCAGCGAGATCGGCCGCGACGAGGCGGAGACCAACGCCGCCGCGATGAGTTCGATGCAGTCGCTGAGCCGCGCGGTGGCCCCGTTCGTCGGCGGCAACGGCGGGACGTGGCGCCAGACGCTCCTGGAGTACGACCACGGCTGGATCTTCCTGATCGCGGCCGGCAGTGGCGCCTACCTCGCGGCCTCCACCGCCTCCGACGTGGACATGGAAGCGATGTCCTTCCGGATGCAGCAGCAGGTGGGCGCGCTCGGACGGGCCATGACAGCGGCGCCGCGCCAGAGCACACACAGCGGCTCATGACGGTTCCCGGCGAGGAGCAGCGGGTTGCCAGCGGATTCATCCGCTCCTATGTCATCACCGGCGGCCGTGAGCTGCCGAGTGCGGACGACCTGTCCCTGATCACCCTGGTCACCGTCGCTCCCGAGCAGGGCCTCCCGGCCCGGCCGAGCCCGGAGACCACGGCGATCTGGGAACTGTGCTCCGGCGGCTACCTCTCGGTGGCCGAGGTCGCGGCCCACCTGGTGCTCCCGGTGGGGGTGGTCCGGCTGCTGCTGACGGACCTGATCCGCGAGGGGCGGCTGCTGCGCCGGGCGGCCCCGCCACCGGCCCAGGCCCCGGATCCGAGACTTCTAGAGAAGGTACTGCATGGACTTCAACGCCGGTTCGCCTGAGGACATCTACGTCCCGGGCGGGGTGACGACCGCCGTCAAGATCCTGGTCGTGGGCCACTTCGCGGTCGGCAAGACCACGCTCATCGGCGCCCTGTCGGAGATCGCCCCGCTGAGCACCGAGGAGAAGATGACGCAGGCGTCCACCGGCGTCGACGACCTCCGGGGCGCACCGGACAAGAAGACCACGACCGTGGCCCTGGACTTCGGCCGGCTGACGCTCGGCGACGACCTGGTGCTGTACCTGTTCGGCACGCCGGGCCAGCAGCGCTTCATGCAGCTCTGGGAGGACATGGCGCGGGGGGCGCTGGGAGCGCTGCTGCTGACCGACCCGACCCGGCTCACGGACACCTTCCCCGTCATCGACCTGATCGAGCAGTACGGCCTGGAGTACGCCGTGGCGGTCAACAGCTTCGACCGGCAGAGCGACTACACCGAGGACGAGCTGCGCGAGGCGCTCGACCTGCTGCCGCACACGCCGGTGGTGTTCTGCGACGCCCGCGACCAGCGGTCGTCGGCCGACGCGCTGCTGACCCTCGTCCGGCACCTGCTCGAACGCGCCTCCTGACCCTTCCCCGTCACCGCCCCCCGTCACCGCCTCCCGGGGCCGCACCCGCCCGGGGCCATTTCCGAGGAACGACCCATGGAATCTCCGCAGCGCTCCGCCCCGCAGTCGCCGCCCCCGGGCTGCCCGATGCACGGGGGCCCGACCCCGCTGTACGGGGAGATGTTCTCGTCCGACCCCGAGGCGGTCTACGACGCGCTGCGCGCGCACGGCCCCGTCGCGCCCGTGGAGTTGTCGCCCGGTGTGGACGCCACGCTGGTGACCTCGCACGAGGTCGCCCTGCGGGTGCTGCAGAACCCGGGGCTGTTCGCCCGGGACTCCCGGCGGTGGTCGGCGCTGAAGGAGGGGCGGGTGCCGATGGACAGCCCCGTCCTGCCGATGATGTTCTACCGGCCCAACTGCCTGTTCACGGACGGCACCGAGCACCTCCGGCTGCGCAAGGCCGTCACCGAGAGCCTGGAGCGGCTCAACGACAACCGGCTCAACCGGCACGTCGAGCGGATCGCCGGCTACCTGATCGACCAGTTCAGCCCGCTGGGCCGGGCCGACCTGATCAACGACTACGCCAAGCTGCTGCCGCTGCTGCTGTTCAACCAGCTCTTCGGCTGCCCGGCCGACATCGGCGACCGGCTGACCCGCAGCATGTCCGCGCTCTTCGACGGGCTGGACGTGCTCCAGGCCAACGAGGAGCTGAACGCCTGCCTGATGGACCTGGTCGCGCTGAAACGCCGCCAGCCCGGCGACGACATCACCTCGTGGCTCGTCCAGCACCCGGCCGGGCTGCGCGACGAGGAGCTCAAGGACCAGCTGGTCATGCTGATGGGCGCCGGGGTCGAGCCCGAGCGCAACCTGATAGGCAACGCGCTGCTCCTGCTGCTGTCCGGTGACGCCGGCTCCGGGATGCGCATCGAGGACGCCCTCGACGACGTGCTGTGGAACAACCCGCCGATCGCCAACTACGCGACGCACTTCCCGATGCAGGACGTCGAGGTGGGCGGGGTCCGGATGCCCGCGGACAGCCCGGTGGTGATCAGCTTCGCCGCCGCCAACACCGACCCGGCGCTGACCGACGCCCGACTGACCCTCAGCAAGGGCGCTCACCTGGCCTGGGGCGCCGGCCCGCACGCCTGCCCGGCCAAGTCGCCGGCCCAGCTGATCGCGCTGACCGCGATCGAGTGCCTGCTCAACGCGCTCCCGGACGTCACGCTCGCGGTGCCCGCGCAGAGCGTGGGCTGGCGGCCGGGCCCGTTCCAGCGCGGACTGGTCTCGCTGCCGGTGCGGTTCAGCCCGGCGCCCGTCCGCCCCCCGGTGGCGGGCACGGGAGCCGGCCTCGGTGGCCCGCCCGTCGGCCAGGCCGCCGCCAACGGGACGCCGCACCCGCCGTCCGCCACCGCCGCGGCGCCCGCCGCGGGCCGGGCCCCGGCCAAGCAGAAGGGGTGGTGGAGCTCCTTCCTGGACGTCTTCCGGCTCTGACCGGGACGGCGCGGGGGACCGGACGACCGCTCAGCGGTGCACGTGGTCCGGTGACTTCGCGCATGTGACGGGGGCAACTCCGTTCGACGCTTGAGCGTGCTCCCGGTGGGTAGGTCGCCGCCGTACTGCCCGCCAGCGCAAGGAGCCCCGTGTGACCGCCATGATGGAAGCCCGCCCCGGGACGCCGGAGTGCCGTGCTGGAACCGTCGACCGCCGCGCCGCCGTGCCGTTGCTACGGCGGCTGCGGTCGGCGGAGGGGCTGGCCGATCCGTTCCCGATCTACGACGAGCTGCGGGCCATGGGCGATCTCGTGCCGGCGCCGTGGGGCGGGTACCTGGTCACCGGTTACGACGCGTGCGACCAGGTCCTGCGGGGCAGGAACTGGCTCGTCCCCGACCTGGCCTGGCAGGGGCGGCAGACCGAGACCGAGCGCTGGCAGGCCGTCGCCACCCAGGAGATGAGCCGGACCCTCCACCGGCTCAACGCCCCCGTCCACACCCGGCAGCGGCAGGGCCTCGGGAACCTCTTCGGCCGCCACACCCTCCAGGCCCTGGCGCCGGAGATCGAGGCCGACGTCACCGAACTGCTCGACCGGCTGGCCGAGCGAATACGCGTGGACGGCGAGGCGGACCTGGCCTCATTGGTCGGCGACCGGCTCCCGATCAACACCATCGGGCGCTGGCTGGACCTTCCGCCGGAGGACTACGCGCACATCCTGGAGATCACCCACAACCAGGTGCACGCCCAGGAACTCCTGCCCACCAAGAGCCAGTTGGCGATCTCCGAAGCGGCCACCCTGCACCTGCGCCGGTACTTCACCGACCTCGTCCAGGAGCGTCGTGCCCATCCGGGCGACGACGTGGTGTCCGGCTGGATCCGCACCTGGGACGCGCTGGAGTCGGACCGCGAAGCCACCGACCGGACCGTCTACGAGCTCACCATGTTCGTCACCATCGCGTCGCTGGAGGCCACGGCGGCGTCGCTCTCCCTGATGGTGTGGTCGCTGCTCCGGTCCCCGGGCACCTGGGACTGGCTGCGGGCCCGGCCGGAGCACATCGACGACGCGGTCGAGGAGGCGCTGCGCTACGACCCGCCGGTCCGCCTCAACAGCCGGGTGGCGGGGGAGGACACGGAGCTGGCCGGGGTTTCCATTCCCAAGGACACCATGGTCCACGTGATGTACGGCGCGGCCAACCGCGACCCGCGCCGCAATCCGGCTCCGCACACCTTCGACGTCCTCCGCAAGGGCTCCCACATCGCCTTCGGCGGGGGCGCCCACTACTGCCTCGGCGCGGCCCTGGCCCGGCTGGAGGCGCGCACCCTGCTGGGGCAGCTGCTGCGGCGCTTCCCGACCCTGCGGGTGGTGGGCCAGCCCGAGTTCGCACCCCGGATGGTCTTCCACCGGGTGATGTCCTTGAGAGTGGCGGCATGAACGTTTCCTCCGAGGCGATCCCGTACCCTCCGTACCCCCTCCAGCCGCCGGCGCCGCCCGGGCGGGCCCCCGCGGGCGAGGCGGCCCATGACCGCGCCGCGTACGAGGCGGGCGATCCGGAGCCCGCCGGTTCCCACGCCCCGGCGCCCCGCGCCGTCCACGCCGAGCGCCGGGGCGCGGTGCTGTACGTCGAGCTGGACAGCCCCGAGACCGGCAACGCCGTCACCGAGGCCGTGCTGCGCGACCTCCTCGCCGTGCTGGCCGCGCCGGACCCGGCCGTCCGCGCCGTGGTGCTGTCCGGCGCCGGTCCGGACTTCTGCCTCGGCGGCGACCGGGACGAGTTCGCCGACTCGCTCGGCGCGGACCCCACGGGTGGCGGCATCCGCACCGCCGGCACCCTGGCCCGCCAGGTCTGCGCGGCCCTCACCGACAGCCCGGCCGTCACCATCGCGCGGGTCCAGGGCCGGGCGATCGGCGCCGGCTTCGCGCTGGCCCTCGCCTGTGACCTGCGGGTCGGCGCCGACACGGCCGCCTTCCGGCTTCCCGAACTCGCCCTCGGCCTGCCCGTCGCGTGGGGCGGCCTGCTGCCCCGACTGCTGCACGAGGTGGGCGCGGCCCGGGCTCGCGAGATCATCCTCACCGGCCGCCCGGTCGGTGCCGCCGAGGCGTACGACCTCTCCATCCTCCAGCGGGTCGTCCCCGAGGAGGAGCTGGACGTGGCGGTGGCCGAGTGGGTCAGGCCCGTGACGCGCCGCCCCGAAGCCGCGCTGCGGGTCACCAAGACGCTGCTCAACTCCCACGCGGCGGCGACCAGGCTGGCCGACACCTCCGTCCTGGACGCGGAGTTGATGGCCGCCGTCCTCGCCGGCGCCCACTACGCCCGCGGGACCGGCGCTCCTCTTCCTGAGCCGCCGTCCTCCTGAGCCGCCGTCCGAGCGGATGAAGGCCAACCAGGGGACGCTCGAACAGCTGGCCAAGGCCACCGACGAGCTGAAGGTCGCGCGGGCGACCCGCGACGCCGCGTTCCTGGCCACCGGCCGGGCCGGGTTCGGCCCGGAGGGTCTGCGCGAGCTGGTGGCCCCGGCGGGCGCCCGGACCGCCGAGGGCATCGGGGCCGGTTCGACGGTCGAGGCGCTCAGGGAGGCCTACGGCGACAAGGGGCTGGAGCTGGCCAGGAGCGGCAAGTTCGAGATGCCGGTCGAGGGCGGCCGGGGCACGCAGGGCTGGAAGGACGAGTTCACCCTGGACGGTGACAAGGTCGGCGGCCTGGCCGTGGCGAACCGCGGCATGTACTGCTCCTGAGCACCCGCGCGCCGGACGACCGGGGCGGGGCGGACCGGCGACCGGTCCGCCCTGCCGCCGTGTCAGTGCGTGGCCGCCCGCTGGAGCGCGCTCGCCAGCAGGGCGAGGTCGGTCGGGCCGTTGCCGAGCTCGCGCACCGGCCGGCGGGCCGGCGGGGCACCGAGCTGGAGCGGGTCTATCGCGACCACCGTCGGCCGCAGGGTGGCGGTCCGCGGGATGCGGCCGCTGATCCGGGCGCTCTGGAACGCGGTGACACCGCCGTCCGGCAGCCGCAGATAGCCGCGGCCGGGGGTGTCCTCGCCCAGGGCGGCGGCGTCACCGAGGTGGATCAGCAGGTCCGAGTCGGCCGGGTCGTCGGTGCGCAGCGCGATCCGCAGCAGCGCGGCCTCGTCGACCTCGGTGCCGGCGCTCTCCTCGGGGCGGCCGGTGGTGACGGCGAGGTGGACGCCGAGCGGGCCGCCGCGGCGGGCGACGGCCGCGAGGGCGCGGGCCAGGGGCCGGCCGGCCGGGGAGGTCGGGGCGAGCAGGGCGTCGTAGTCGTCCACCACGACGACCAGCCGGGCGGGCACCACAGGGGCCGGGGCGGCGGCGGACCGGGGGGAGTCGCCGCTGCGGGGGTGGATGATCCTGGCGGTGGTCGCCGGCGCCGTGGTGCCGGCGGCGCCGACCGCGGCGGGTACCGGGACGGCCGGCCGCCCCGCTTCCAGGCCCCGGGCGTCGTCCTGCCCGCGCTCGCCGTCCAGGCCCCGCTCGCCGTCCAAGATGCGGGCCGCGTGCCAGGAGGCGAAGTCCAGGCCGTCGAACAGCCGCTCCCGCAGGGCGAGTTCGTCCTCCAGTGCCTCCGCCGCGAGCAGTGCGGCGCGCGGGTCGGTGGCGGCGTTGACCAGCCCGGTGACGTGCGGCAGTTCGGTACAGCCGTCCAGGCCCTCCTCCGTCGCCCGGCCCTCGATGAGGGAGACGGCCAGCCGCTCGGGCCGCTCGGAGACGGCCAGCGAGGCGACCAGGGTGCGCAGCAGCTCGGTCTTGCCCGAGCCGCGCGCGCCGCCGATGAGCAGGTGCGGGCCGCCCGGGTCGGGCGAGGGCAGGGCGAGCTCGGGGTCGGCGAGGTCGAGGGTGCAGAGCTCGTCGCGGGTGGTGCCCAGCAGGGCGGTGGCGGCGCCGATGCCGCTGGCGTGCGCGGCCCAGCGGGCCGAGAGCTTGGCCGGGGTGACGGTGTCGAGCTGCAGCAGGTCGAGCAGGCGCAGCGCGTCGGGCAGCGGGCCGCGGGCGGCGGGGACGGCCTCGCGCAGCGGGGCGAGGACGCGGGCCAGCCGTTCGGCCCAGACGTCGGAGACGGCGTCCAGCGAGACCTCGTGCAGCGTCTCGCGGCCCCGGGCGACCGGCCGGTCGAGGGAGAGCTGGGTGCCGACCTCGCCGGTGATCAGGGCGGTGGCGCCGACGCCGCGCGGCAGCAGCTCGGGCTGTTCGGCGAGGCAGATCGGGAAGATGCCGACGGCCGGGCCCTGGCGCAGCAGCAGGTCGAGGGCCTGCCGGGCGGCGTCGCCGGGCGGGCGGCCGTCGACCACGACCACGGTGGCGGGGTGGCCGCCGAGCCCGACCGGGCCGCTGAGCCGGGCGGTGAGCTCGGCGAGGCGGGCGGTGGCCTGCTCGTCGTCGAGGCCGATCAGCAGCCGGCAGTCCTGGCCGTCGACGGGGCGCAGGTGCGGCAGCCACAGCGCCCAGGCCCAGGTGTCGACGCGGTCCTGCGCGGGCCGCGCCGGGTCGGCGTCGACCACGACGAGGCTGAGGCCGGTGGGCGGGTGCAGGGCGGCCAGCTGGGCGACGACCGCGCGGGTGAGGGCGTCCAGCCGCTCGCGCGGGCCGCTGAGGCCGAGGCTGCCGGCGGTCTGCAGGTCGAGGGTGACCGGGACGGCGGGCAGCAGCGTGCCGGGGGTGGTGCCGGGCCCGCCGGGCCGGTCGGCGGTGCCGAGGCGCAGGGTGAGCGCGTCGGGGTGGCCGGGGCCGCGCTCCCAGAGCCGCGGGCCCGGGCCGAGGGCGTTGAGCAGCAGGGTGGCGAGGTCGGGCCAGCGCTCGCGCTGGGCGGCGGCCTGCCGGGTGCGGACGGCGGCGTGGTGGCGCTCGGCGCTCTCCTGGCCGGGCGGCTCGGCGCCGGCGCGGCCGAGCCGGAGCGAGAGCAGGCCCCGGCCGCGGCCGGGGGCGGGCTCGGGCACGGCGGGCGGTTCGGCCACCGGCGGCGCGGGCCGCGCGGGGGCGGGCGCGGCGAGCTGGAGGTGGCCGTTGCCGTCGGGCAGCGCAGCGCGGGCGGGCGCGCCCGGGCCGGACCCGGGATCCGGCGGGGTGACCCGCAGGGTGGACTCGCCGATCCGGAGCAGGGCGCCGCCCTCCAGCGGGACGGCCTCCTCGGGCGGTCCGGGCGGGACGATCCGGCCGTCCAGGGTGGTGCCGTTGGTGGAGCCGAGGTCCCGCACGGTGACCCGGCCGTCCTCCCCGAGGTGCAGCGCGAGGTGGAGGCGGGAGACGTCGGGGTCGTCGAGCGGGACGTCGGCCTCGCCGGAGCGGCCGACCCGGATCTCCCGGCCGTGCAGGCGGTGCACGCCGCCGGCGTCGGGGCCGCCGACCACCCGCAGCTCGGCGGCGGCCGGGCCGTCGTCCGGGTCGTCGGCGGTCGGGTCGGGCTCGTTGAGGCTGAGGACGGCGCCGTCGAGCAGCGGGGGGTGGCCGAGCAGGGTGTGCTCGTCCACCCGGTGCGCCCCGGCGTACAGGTGTACATGGGTGGCGGCTCGTGGGCCGCGCACGCCCACGGCGCCCGCGAGGGCGCCCGCGAGGGAGCCGAGCGCGGTGCCGACGGGCGCGGTGACCAGCACGTCCACGTAGGGGATGGCGGAGCCGGCGGCTGCCGGGCCGCTGCGCGGTCGGAGGACGGTCAGCCGGATCTGCATCTCGCCCGCGGTCCCTTCTGCTGGTGCTGACGCCTGGTGCTGACGCTTGCTGCCCGGGCTGCCTGCGGTGGACGCCCCTGCGGGCGGCTGCGACGACGGTGGGCCACAAGAGTGGCGACTGTCATCCTGCCATCCGTCACCGACAGTCCGCGCACGGTACCGGATTTGACGATCTTGCGATCATCGCCATGGTGGGGGCGACGGAGGGTCAGGTCAACCGTCCCCCCGAACGCCCCGCCCGCCGGCCTCGGGGACCCCCCTAGGGGATGTCCCCCAGACCCGTCCGGAACCCTCGCCGGTCGCCCCGAAAACGTGAACGGACCCGGTTAGAGTGGCCGCAACACGGGCCCGGCAGGCTCACCGCACCTGCGGAGGAGCGCCCCGCGCGGGCGGCACGGCGAGGAGTGCGACAGGTGCGGCCAGTCGGCAGCAAGTATCTGCTTGAGGAGACCCTCGGACGGGGGGCCACCGGCACCGTCTGGCGCGGACGGGTCCGCGCGGATGTCGCGGTGCCCGGCAGCGAGCCCGGGCAGCCGGTGGCGATCAAGGTGCTGCGCGAGGAGCTCGCGGCCGACCCCGACGTGGTGATGCGCTTCCTGCGCGAGCGCTCGCTGCTGCTGCGGCTGACCCACCCCAACATCGTCAAGGTCCGCGACCTGGTGGTCGAGGGTGAGCTGCTGGCCCTGGTGATGGACCTGATCGAGGGCCCCGACCTGGCCCGCTACCTGCGCGGCAACGGCCCGTTCAGCCCGATCGCCGGCGCCCTGCTGATGGCCCAGGTCGCCGACGCGCTGGCGGCCAGCCACGCCGACGGCGTCGTCCACCGCGACCTCAAGCCGGCCAACGTGCTGCTCGCCTCCAGCGTGGTGGACGGCACCGAGCAGATGCACCCGATGCTGACCGACTTCGGCATCGCCCGCCTCGCCGACTCTCCCGGCATCACCCGCACCCACGAGTTCGTCGGCACTCCGGCGTACGTCGCGCCCGAGTCCGCCGAGGGCCGCCCGCAGACCTCCGCGGTGGACGTCTACGGCGCCGGGATCATGCTGTACGAGCTGGTCACCGGCCGCCAGCCGTTCCAGGGCGACGGCCCGCTGCAGATCCTCCAGGCGCACCTCGCCCAGGAGCCGCAGCGGCCCTCCACCATGCCCGACCCGCTCTGGACGGTGATCGAGCGCTGCCTGCGCAAGGACCCGGCGCAGCGGCCGAGCGCCGTCGCGCTGGCCCGCGCGCTGCGGGTGGTCGCGGCCGGGGTCGGCGTGCACGCCTCCCCGGCGGCGGTGGACGCGGCGCTCGCGGTGGGCGCGCTGCTGCTGCCGGACCCGCAGCCGGCCGCCGTGCCGGGCAACCCGCCGGGCGTCCTCCCCGACGCCGCCGCGGGCGGGCCGGGTACGGAGGACCGGACCCAGGTGCTGCCGGCCGGCCAGCCGGGCGGGCAGCACTACGACCCGGCCGCCGCGACCCGGGTGATGGGCACCCAGCCGCCGCCGGCCGCCCCGTACGGCGCCGCGGACCGCACCCAGGTGATGCCGCCCACCCCGCCGGGACCGCCGCAGCCGGAGGCGCCGCACCCCTGGCAGAGCCAGCTGCGCGCCGCCCGCGACCGCAACCAGCAGACCGAGATCGGCTACTTCGACCCGGCGGACTTCGAGGCTCCGCCGGTCGCCCCGCCGCCGTACCAGGCCCGACCGGGCGGCCGGGCCGACCAGGGCGGCCAGGGCGGCCAGGGCGGCCAGGGCGGCCAGGGTGGTCAGCCCCGGCCGCAGGGCTACCCCCAGCAGCCGCCGCCGCGCGGCTACCAGCAGGCCCCGCCGCCCGGCTACGCCCAGCGGCCGCCGGTGGCCCCGCCGCCCTACCAGGCGGGGCAGGGGGGCCAGGCCCCCGGCGGCCGCCCGCAGCCGCCGGGCGGCTACAACCAGGCCCCGCAGCACAACCAGGCCCCGCAGCCCTACGGGCAGCAGCAGCCGCAGGCCGGCCCGCCCGGCGGCTACCAGGCCCCGCCGCCGCCCGCGCCGCAGCGCCGGGCGGAGCCGCCCGCCCCGCAGCGGCGGGAGCCCCCGCAGCGCCGCGAGGCACCGCCGGAGCCCGCCCGGCGGGAGGCCGCGCCGGCCCGCGAGCCGCGCCGGCGCAGCCGCAACCGGATGTACATCCCGGGCCTCGGCTGCCTCAAGGGCTGTCTGATGGTGCTGCTGGTGCTGGCCGTGGCGGCGGTGGCGCTGTGGAACTTCACACCGCTCCCGCAGTACTGGGCCGACGTCCAGGACTGGTTCAGCAGTGCGAGCGACTGGGTGAGCAATATCGTCGGCAGCTCCAAGAACTGACCGCGGGGGCCCGGCGCCGCGCCAGGGGCCGGGCCCGGCGGCAACATTGACGCTTTATCGACAATCCACGAGATTTCTCGCCCGTCAGTGCCCGCCGAGCGCCCTCAGGCGGCCCGCGAAGGGCGTTCGGGCGCGTAGGTTGGTCGCTGTTGTCCCGCCCCACCGAGCGCACCGGACCCTCCCCCGCGCGCTCCCGCCGCCCACGGAGCAGCATTGGCACGCAAGATCGGCAGCCGCTACACCGTCCACCAGGTGATCGGCCGGGGTTCCGCCGGGACGGTCTGGCTCGGTGAGGGCCCGGACGGCCCGGTCGCGGTCAAGCTGCTGCGCGAGGACCTCGCCGCCGACCAGGTCCTGGTCGGCCGCTTCGTCCAGGAGCGCGCCGCGCTGACCAGCCTCGACCACCCCCGGGTGGTCGGCGTGCGCGACATGGTGGTCGACGGCAGCGACCTCGCCCTGGTGATGGAGCTGGTCCAGGGCACCGACCTGCGCTCCCGGCTGGAGCGCGACGGCGCGCTCGCCCCGCAGACCGCCGTCTCGGTCATCGCCGACGTCGCCGACGGCCTGGCCGCCGCGCACGCCGCCGGCATCGTCCACCGCGACGTCAAGCCGGAGAACGTCCTGCTCGACCTCGCCGCCGCGCCCGGCCCCGGCGGCGCCCCGCGCGCCAAGCTGACCGACTTCGGCGTGGCCCGCCTGGTCGACGCCCCGCGCCGGACCCGCGCCACCCGGATCATCGGCACCCCCGACTACCTCGCCCCCGAGATCATCGAGGGCCTGGAGCCGCGCGCCGCCGTCGACATCTACGCGCTCGCCACCGTGCTCTACGAGCTGCTGGCCGGTTCCACCCCGTTCGGCGGCGGCCACACCGGCGCCGTGCTGCGCCGCCACGTCACCGAGCAGGTGCCGCCCGTCCCCGGGCTGCCCGACGGCCTCTGGCGGATCATCGCCGAGTGCCTGGCCAAGGCCCCGGCCTCCCGGCTGCGCGCCGCCGAGCTGGCCGCCCGGCTCCGCGAGCAGCTGCCCGCGCTGGCCGGACTGCCGGTGCTCGCCGTCCCGCAGCAGGGCCGGACCCCGGCCGAGGAGCAGCTGACCCCCGGCGAGGCGGTGTACGCCGAGGTGGACGCCGCCCCCGGCGCCCACAAGCGCCGCCGCGGCCCGGCCGTCCCGCTGGTGCCCGGGGTCGCCCCCGACTCCACCCGGGACACCCACACCAGCCTGCGCCGCCCCTCCGCGCAGGAGCTGGCCTCCTACGCCGCCGAGTCCCGGGCGCAGCGCACCGCCCCGGGCGCCACCCACCGCCGGGACCGCCAGGCCCTGCTGCGCCGCCGCCGGCTGCTGGCCGTCCTGCTGGCCACCGTGCTGCTGCTGGCCGGTGCGGCCGCCGCCTGGACGGCCTTCGCCGCCACCGCGCCGGAGGGCGGGCAGGCGCCCCGTCCGGCCGTCCACTCCGCGCCGCCGCGGGCCCCGTAGGAGGCCCGGCGACCCCGGTGTCGCCAGGTGCCCCCCCGGAACCATTACCCTGGGTGCGTGGCAGCCGTCGATCCTTCCGAAGAGCTCAAGAACCTCGACACGACCATGGGGTCGATCGAGGCAGTCCTCGACCTGGACAAGATCCGGGCCGACATCGCGCGTCTGGAGGAGGAGGCAGCCGCCCCCGACCTGTGGGACGACCTCGCGAACGCGCAGAAGGTGACCAGCCGGCTCTCCTTCCTCCAGGGTGAACTGCGCCGCGTCGAAGGCCTGCGCAGCCGCATCGACGACCTGGGCGTCCTGTTCGAGCTCGCCGAGGCCGAGGACGACGCGGACACCCGCGTCGAGGCCGAGCAGGAGCTCGGGGTCGTCATGAAGGCGGTCGAGGAGCTGGAGGTCCGCACCCTCCTGTCCGGCGAGTACGACGCCCGCGAGGCGCTGATCAACATCCGCGCCGAGGCCGGTGGCGTGGACGCCGCCGACTTCGCCGAGCAGCTGATGCGGATGTACCTGCGCTGGGCCGAGCGGCACGGGTACCCCACCGAGGTGTACGACACCTCGTACGCGGAGGAGGCCGGCATCAAGTCCGCGACCTTCACCGTCAAGGCGCCCTACGCCTACGGCACCCTCTCGGTCGAGCAGGGCACCCACCGCCTGGTCCGCATCTCGCCCTTCGACAACCAGGGCCGCCGGCAGACCTCCTTCGCCGGTGTCGAGGTGCTCCCCGTCGTCGAGCAGTCCGACCACGTCGACATCGACGAGTCCGAGCTGCGGATCGACGTCTACCGCGCGTCCGGCCCCGGCGGCCAGGGCGTCAACACCACCGACTCGGCGGTGCGCATCACGCACCTCCCGACCGGCGTCGTGGTCTCCTGCCAGAACGAGCGCTCGCAGATCCAGAACAAGGCGTCCGCGATGAACGTCCTCCAGGCCAAGCTGCTGGAGCGGCGGCGCCAGGAGGAGCGGGCGGCCATGGACGCGCTGAAGGACAGCGGCAGCTCCTGGGGCAACCAGATGCGCTCCTACGTGCTGCACCCGTACCAGATGGTGAAGGACGTCCGCACCGAGTACGAGGTCGGCAACCCGCAGGGCGTGCTGGACGGCGACATCGACGGCTTCATCGAGGCCGGCATCCGCTGGCGCAAGCAGCGCGAGACCGCCGCGAACTGAGCGTGAACGACGGAAGGCCCCCGACGGATCCCCGTCGGGGGCCTTCCGGCTGTCCGTCGTGGCTCAGGCCAGCGCCTGCCGGGCGATCAGTGCCACCGCGATCAGCCCGGCCAGCAGGGCCAGCAGCATCACGGGGGAGAGCGTGGCGAACGGACCCTGCTGCTCCTGCAGCCGGGCCCGGTTGGCGCGGCACACGGGGCAGCGGCCATCGCTCACGCGGCCGTTGCAGTTGGCGCACACCAGATGGTCGCAGGTCATGCGATCTCCTCCTCGCTGCTACTGCCAACGCACCGGACGGGGCTTTGGTTCCTGTTCTTGCCCTGTGCGGGGGAGTGGCCGGCCCCGGCCACCACCTCCACTCTGCCAGGTTCCGACCGTTCCGGCCCCCGGGCTGTGAGATGCCTCCAAATTTTCCGGGCATAACCGGACATTGTCTCCCAAGATGAGGTTTCCGTCCCGGACCGGCCCTGCGAGCCGGACGCCGGTTCGCGTATGGTCCCAAGCCGGGAGCGGCCCTTTCCGCTCCCGCCGCCCGCCCCCGGGCCGGGCGCCCGGGGTGGACCGACCGAGGACTGGCGCCGCCTAGGATGGCCTCCGTGATGCAGCCGTGATCAGATTCGACAACGTCTCCAAGACCTATCCCAAGCAGAACCGTCCCGCCCTGGACAACGTCTCGCTGGAGATCGAGAAGGGTGAGTTCGTCTTCCTGGTCGGTTCGTCCGGCTCGGGCAAGTCCACCTTCCTGCGCCTGTGCCTGCGCGAGGAGCGCCCCAGCACCGGCGAGGTGCACGTGATGGGCAAGGACCTGGGCAAGCTGTCCAACTGGAAGGTGCCGCACATGCGCCGCCAGCTGGGCACCGTCTTCCAGGACTTCCGCCTGCTGCCCAACAAGACGGTCGCGCAGAACGTGGCCTTCGCCCTCGAAGTGATCGGCAAGCCCAAGAGCGCCATCAACAAGGTGGTGCCCGAGGTGCTGGACCTGGTCGGCCTCGGCGGCAAGGAGGACCGCATGCCGGGCGAGCTCTCCGGTGGTGAGCAGCAGCGCGTCGCGATCGCCCGGGCGTTCGTGAACCGCCCGATGCTGCTGATCGCGGACGAGCCCACCGGCAACCTCGACCCGCAGAACTCGGTCGGCATCATGAAGCTGCTGGACCGGATCAACCGCACCGGCACCACGGTGCTGATGGCCACGCACGACCAGGCCATCGTCGACCAGATGCGCAAGCGCGTCATCGAACTCGACAAGGGGCTGCTGGTCCGCGACCAGGCCCGCGGCGTCTACGGGTACCAGCACTGATCCCGTAGGCCGCCGGCCCGTCTCGCCCGACCAGCAACCGACCCTGGAGTTGTTACCCGCATGCGCGCCCAGTTCGTCCTGTCGGAGATCGGTGTGGGTCTCCGCCGCAACCTGACGATGACCATCGCGGTGGTCGTCAGTGTCGCGCTCTCCCTCGCCCTCGCCGGTGCCTCCCTGCTGGTTCGTGACCAGGTGAACTCCATGAAGGGGTACTGGTACGACAAGGTCGAGGTGAGCATCTACTTCTGCACCAAGGCGGATGCCCGCAACTCGCCGCAGTGCCAGGCGGGTGCGGCCACCGACCAGCAGATCGCCGACATCAAGACCCAGCTCGACAAGATGGACTCGGTCGTCCAGTCCTCCGTGTTCGAGGACTCCGCCGAGGCCTACAAGCACTGGAAGGAGATGAACCCGGACAACCCGCTCATCTCCGTCCTCGGGCCGGAGGCCATCCCGCAGTCCTGGCGGGTGAAGCTGAACGACCCGACCAAGTACGACGTCATCCAGAGCGCCTTCGCGGGCAAGCCCGGGGTGAAGTCGGTCGAGGACCAGCGCAAGATCCTGGAGAACCTGTTCGGCCTGCTGAACGGCCTCCAGACCGCGGCCTTCGTGATCATGGTGCTGATGCTCTTCGTCGCGTTGCTGCTGATCGTGAACACCGTCCGGGTGTCGGCGTTCAGCAGGCGGCGCGAGACCGGCATCATGCGCCTGGTCGGTGCCTCGAACTTCTACGTCCAGATGCCCTTCATCGCCGAGGCGGCGTTCGCCGCGCTGCTCGGCGCGGTGATGGCCTCCGGACTGCTGCTCGGCGGGCACTTCTTCGTCCACAGCTGGCTGGCCGAACGGGTGCAGTTCATCCACTTCATCGGGCTCGGTTCGGTGCTGGCGGTGATACCGCTGCTGGTGGTGGTCGGTATGGGCATGGCCGGCATCGCGGCGTTCTTCACCCTGCGCAAGTACCTCAAGGTCTGACCCCGCACGGCCCCGACGGCCCCGGACGGCACTGCGCCGTCCGGGGCCGTCGGGGTTTCGCCGTCGGCCGATCCGGCCCACCGCCCCGCACGCTGCGCCTACACTCCGATGCCATGCCAGAAACTCCGCGCAGAGCACGTCAGGTGGTCACCCTCAGCCTGGTGTTCGGCGCCGTGCTGCTGGCCGGGGCCGCGACCGGTGCCTGGGGCGACCCGGCCGCGCCGCACCCGCGCCCCTCCGGCGACGCGGCCCCGGCCGCCGTCGCCACGGTCGGGGCCGGCCAGGACCCGGCCGGCGCGACCCTCTCCGAGCAGCAGGCCGAGCACCTGATCGGCGCCACCGGCGACCGCTGGGGCGCCTACTACAGCGCGCGGGAGTACGCCGAGTTCAGCCAGGGCCTGGACGGCCGCTACCTCGGCGTGGGCCTCTCGGTCGGCCGGGGCCAGGACGGCGTCACCGCCGTCTCCCAGGTGCTGCCGGCCGGTCCGGCCGCCGCCGCCGGGATCGCGGTGGGCGACCGGCTGCTGACGATCGACGCGGACCAGGCCGACCGGCTGCCGGTCACCGAAGTGGTCGCCCGGCTGCGCGGCCGCGAGGGCGAGCGCCAGGCCGGCTCCGAGGTGACCCTGACCGTCCGGCGCGGCGATGGCGAGGTCCGCGAGGTCCGGCTGCGGCGGGCCCTGCTGGACAGTCAGCAGGTCGCGGTGGAGCGGCTGGACAAGGGGGTCGTGCGGATCACGGTGCGGGCCTTCACCAGCGGCGTCGCCGAGCAGGTGCGCGCCGCCGTGCACGGCGCCCACGGGGTGGTGCTCGACCTGCGGGGGAACTCCGGCGGCCTGGTCGAGGAGGCCGCCGGCACCGCCGCGGTCTTCCTGGACGGCGGTCCGGTCGGCTCCTACCAGGAGCGCGGCGGGACGCGCGAGCTGACCGCCCCGCCCGGCGGCGACCAGCGCACCCCGCTGGTGGTGCTGGTGGACGGCGGCACCATGAGCGCCGCCGAGCTGCTCACCGGCGCCCTCCAGGACCGCAGCCGGGCCGTCGTGGTGGGCGGCCGGACCTTCGGCAAGGGCACCGTCCAGCAGCCCAGCCGGCTGGCCGACGGCGCGGTGCTGGAGCTGACCGTCGGGCGCTACTACACCCCCGCCGGCCGCTCCCCGGAGGGCGTCGGCCTGGTGCCCGACGTGCCCGCGTCCGGCACCGAGGACGCCGGCGCGCTGGCCCTGCGGGTGCTCGCCGGCCTCGGCACCCGGACCTGAGGCACCGCGGGGAAAGGAGCTGCCCGCCACCGCGTCGAGGTGCGAGAATGGCGGCGCTATGGCAAAGGAAACCGGACACAAGCTGATCGCGCAGAACAAGAAGGCGCGACACGAGTACACCATCCTCGACACCTACGAGTGCGGTCTCGTGCTCACCGGCACCGAGGTCAAGTCACTGCGCGAGGGGCGGGCCAACCTGGTCGACGGCTATGCCTACATCCAGAACCACGAGGCCTGGATCGACAACGTCTTCATCCCCGAGTACACCCAGGGGACGTGGACCAACCACGCCGCGCGGCGCAAGCGCAAGCTGCTGCTGCACCGGCTGGAGATCCACAAGATCGAGGCGAAGGTCCGGGACGCGGGTCACACCCTGATCCCGCTCTCGCTGTACTTCAAGGACGGCCGGGTGAAGCTCGAACTGGCACTCGCCGTCGGCAAGAAGCTGTACGACAAGCGCCAGACGCTGCGGGAGAAGCAGGACACCCGCGAGACGGCCCGCGCCGTCGCCGCCGCCCGGCGGCGCCAGCAGTGACCCGGCGGCCACGTCGGAGTTAATCCGCTGGACCCTCGCAGGCCGCCTCGCGTAGTATGGCGCCAGCACCACGGACGGTTCGCCGTCCGAGTTGTTTCTCAACAAAACATGGGGATGATCGGTTTCGACAGGGGAAGTCGAAACAGGAGAAGCGAGCCGAGGAACGCGGCAATGATCTCGTTAACCATCTGTCGCAAACAAATAATCGCCAACTCTAAGCGCGATTCCCAGCAGTTCGCTCTCGCTGCCTAATAAGCACCGATAGCGCTTGGGTGTCAGACCGGGGAGTTCCCGACCCGGACCCTGGCATAATCTAGGGAACTCAACCGTCCACCCGGGCTGCGGGGGTGGAGGGGAAATCAAACAGCAGCTGGGCCTGTTGGCGGCTTGTCCGCGTGACCGCCAGGGCCGAGAAAATCACAGCGGACTGCGCTCGGAGAAGTCCTGAATCCACTCCACTGGACCCGGGTTCGATTCCCGGCATCTCCACCACCCCATGTTTGAAGATCGAAGGCCGCCCACCGCTCAGCGGGGGGCGGCCTTCGTGCGTCCCGGGTCCCGTCCGGAGCCTCCCGCGCCACATTCCGGCCCTGGTGCGGCGCGGGGGAGGGGTGGGGGCGTAGGATTTTCCGTCCGCTCGTTTCGCCGGGCCGGACCCCATCCATCGCAGGACGTACGTCAGGGGGCTTCTTGGGCGAGACCGGCTCCACCCAGTACTCCGCCGCAACCACCGAGGCCATGCAGAGCAACACGGACACCACCGCCGTCACCGATTCCGAGACCGTCCGCGAGCGCGAGATCGCCGGGGAACAGCGTCACCTCGACACGGTCTACCACCGCCTGGAGGAGAAGCTCGCCGAGGCCGAGTACATCCTGGAGGACGCCGCCAAGCGCGTGCAGGTCGGCACCCCCGGCGCGCTCGCCGAGCGCGACGCCCAGGTGTACCGAGCCGGCGCGCACCTCCAGCGGCTCAACAACGAATTCGAGGACTTCCTCTTCGGCCGGATCGACCTCCAGCAGGCCGATGCGCCGGAGGAGCACGGCATCCCCTCGGACACCCCGCTCGACCCGGCCGACCCGGCCGTCGCCGAGACCCTGCACATCGGCCGGCTCGGGGTGCTGGACGCCGAGTACGGCCCGCTGGTGATCGACTGGCGGGCGCCCGCGGCGGCGCCCTTCTACCGCGCCACGCCGCTGGAGCCGGGCCGGGTGGTCCGCCGCCGGGTGATCCGGTCCAAGGGCCGCCGGGTGATCGGGGTCGAGGACGACCTGCTCCGCCCCGACCTGACCCCCACCCTGGACGGCCGCGAGCTGGCCGTGGTCGGCGACGGCGCGCTGATGGCCTCGCTCGGCCGGGCCCGCAGCCACTCGATGCGCGACATCGTCTCGTCCATCCAGAAGGAGCAGGACGAGGTGATCCGCGCCGCCGCGGCCGGGGCCACCCTGGTCACCGGCGGCCCCGGCACCGGCAAGACCGCCGTCGCCCTGCACCGCGCCGCCTTCCTGCTCTACCAGGACCGCCGCCGCTACGCCGGGGGCATCCTGGTGGTCTCCCCGACCCCGCTGCTGGTCTCCTACACCGAGGGCGTGCTGCCCTCGCTCGGCGAGGAGGGGCAGGTCGCCGTCCGCGCGGTCGGCTCGCTGGTGGACGGCATCGAGGCGGGCACCTACGACACCCCGGAGGCGGCCCGGATCAAGGGCTCGGCCCGGATGACGCAGCTGCTGCGCCGGGCCGCCAGGGGCGCCCTGGAGCTGGGCGCGCCGCAGGAGCTCAAGGTGGTCGCCCGCGGCGAGGTGCTGCGGCTGGACGCCGGCCGGCTGAAGGCCGTCCGCGGCCACGTGATCGGCTCCGGCGGCACCCCGCTGAACCTGCTGCGCCCGCGCGCCCGCAGGCTGCTGCTGGACGCCCTCTGGCAGGAGCTCACCCGGCACCTGCCCAGGCCCGCCGACCACTACGCCCGCGAGCAGCGTCAGGAGGAGAAGGAGTCCTTCGACGACTACGTCTCGGACGAGGCGCCGTTCCTGGACTTCCTGGACGCCTGGTGGCCCGCGCTGACCCCGCGTCGGGTGCTCGCCACGCTGAAGCAGAGCCGGCACACCAACCGGATCGCCCGTCGCGCCGTCACCCCGGAGGAGGCCAGGGTGCTGGCCGGCTCCTGGCGGCACCTGTCCGAGCGCGGCGAGGGCGCGCTGTCGGCGCACGACGTCGCGCTGGTGGACGAGCTCCAGGTGCTGCTCGGCGAGGCGGCCCGCCCGAAGGTCCGCGAGGTGGACGCGGTGGACCTGCTGAGCGGGCTGGACGAGGTCACCACCTTCGCCGACCGCAGCTCCAGACAGCGGGAGAAGGTGCCGGTGGAGCGCACCGAGTACGCGCACATCATCGTGGACGAGGCGCAGGACCTCACCCCGATGCAGTGGCGGATGATCGGGCGCCGCGCCCGGATGGCCACCTGGACGATCGTCGGCGACCCGGCGCAGTCCTCCTGGCCGTTCCCGCAGGAGGCGCAGGCCGCGCTGGACGAGGTGCTGGCCGGCAAGCCGCGCCGGCGGTTCACGCTGACCGTGAACTACCGCAACCCCGCCGAGATCGCCGAGGTCGCGGCCAAGGTGCTGGCGCTGGCGGCCCCGGGCACGCCCTCGCCGAGCGCGGTGCGCCACGTCGGCGTGGAGCCGCGCTTCGCGGCCGTCACCGATCCGTCGCCCCGGGCCTTCGGCGCGGCGGCCCGGGCGGAGCTGGAGTGGCTGCTGGCGGAGGTGGACGGCACCGTGGCGGTCGTCGTGCCGATGGACCGGCGGGCCGAGGCGGCGGGCTGGATCGAGGGTCTGGGTGCCCGGGCGGTGGCCCTGGGCAGCCTGGAGGCCAAGGGCCTGGAGTACGACGCGACCGTGGTGGCCGACCCGACCGGGATCGCCGGCGAGTCGGAGGCCGGTCTGCGGGTGCTCTACGTGGCCCTCACCCGGGCGACCCAGCGGCTGACGGTGCTCTCCGGTCCGGACGACCTGCCGGACGCGGCCGGGGTGCCGGCGCTGCTGCACGGCTGACCGACCGTCGCGTGCCGCGGGCACGAAGAAGGCCCCTCACCGGTGGTGAGGGGCCTTCAGACGTTGATGACACCGACCCGCCATGCTCGCCTCGCGGCAAGTGGTCCCTCGAAGGGACGAAGGTTGGGCCCGGGGGCTTGGATCGAGCCGGTGTCCCGTCCAATGTAACGCATCTGCCCGGGGAGGCAAGAAGTTGTCGAGTCCGCACACTCAATGAACGTTATTTCTGGCTTCGCCCTGGTAGGTGCGACGATCGAGGTCTAGCATGCGCAGGCGAAGGGCTTCAACATTCTGTTGAAGCAGCTGACGGACGGAAGAAGGAAACGTCGATGGCGACGGTGCCCAGTGTCTCCAACTCGATCACGGTGCGGCTGGAGGTCCCGGCCAGGGGCAACGCCGTCAGTGCGATCACCACGGCGGTCGAGTCCTCCGGCGGCTCGGTCACCGGCCTCGACGTGACCGCCTCCGGCCTGGAGGCCCTGCGGATCGACGTGACGGTGGCCGCGTCCTCGGTCGCGCACGGCGAGGAGATCGTCGAGAAGCTCCGCACCATCGACGGCGTGTCGATCGGCAAGGTCTCGGACCGCACCTTCCTGATGCACCTCGGCGGCAAGATCGAGATGTCCTCGAAGCTCCCGATCCGCAACCGTGACGACCTGAGCATGATCTACACCCCGGGTGTCGCCCGGGTCTGCATGGCGATCGCCGAGAACCCCGAGGACGCCCGCCGCCTGACCATCAAGCGCAACAGCGTCGCCGTGGTCACCGACGGCTCCGCGGTGCTGGGCCTGGGCAACATCGGCCCGGCGGCCGCGCTGCCGGTGATGGAGGGCAAGGCGGCCCTGTTCAAGCGCTTCGCCGGCATCGACGCCTGGCCGATCTGCCTGGACACCCAGGACACCGACGAGATCGTGGCCATCGTCAAGGCGATCGCCCCCGGCTTCGCCGGCATCAACCTGGAGGACATCTCCGCGCCGCGCTGCTTCGAGATCGAGGCCCGGCTGCGCGAGGCCCTGGACATCCCGGTCTTCCACGACGACCAGCACGGCACCGCGATCGTGGTGCTGGCGGCGCTGACCAACGCGCTCAAGGTGGTCGGCAAGGAGATCGGCGACATCCGGGTGGTGATGTCGGGCGCCGGCGCCGCCGGCACCGCGATCCTCAAGCTGCTGCTGGCGGCCGGCGTCGAGCACGCCACCGTCGCGGACGTGCTGGGCGTGGTCCACCAGGGCCGTGAGGACCTCAACGACTCGCTGCGCTGGATCGCCGAGCACACCAACCGCTCGGGTCGCACCGGCAGCCTCAAGGAGGCCGTGGCGGGCGCCGACGTCTTCATCGGCGTCTCGGCCCCGAACGTGCTGGACGGCGACGACCTGGCCACCATGGCCGAGGACGCGATCGTCTTCGCGCTGGCCAACCCGGACCCGGAGGTCGACCCGGCGATCGCCCGCCAGACCGCCGCGGTGGTCGCCACCGGCCGCAGCGACTTCCCGAACCAGATCAACAACGTGCTGGTCTTCCCGGGTGTCTTCCGCGGCCTGCTGGACGCGCAGAGCCGGACCGTCAACACCGAGATGATGATCGCCGCCGCCCGCGCGCTGGCCACCACCGTCGCGGACGACGAGCTGAACGCCAACTACATCATCCCGAGCGTCTTCCACAAGGACGTCGCCAAGACCGTGGCCGCCGCAGTCCGGGACGCCGCCCTGGCCGGCCCCCTGGAGGAGCAGGCGCCGTCCCGGCCGACCCCGGGCATCGTCGGCACGCTCGACACCTCGTCCTTCCCCGTCTTCAAGCTCTGATGGCGGTACGCGACAGGTGTCGCGGATCGGTCAAATGACCGATTAGCGTCCTTACCCGCCCAAGTCCGCCCCGAACCCTTGCGACACAAGGGCGAGGGGCGTGTTTGGGCTTGTCGGGCCTAGGGCGTACGGTAGCCCTGCACGGGGCAGGCGTGTCCGACAAGTACGGAACGTCCCCCTGGTCTTCCGGCGCGTCGTCCCGACCGCCGCCCGCGCCCGGTCCGCCGGAGCCGACGGAGCGTCACACCTCCGGCGGGCGGGCTTTGTTCGGGTGGCACGGCCGGGGCCCGATTGGCTTTCTCGGGGCCGGTCGGGGCAGGATTCGTATCCAGGCAGGCAGACGGGCCGTCGACGGCACCGACCGCGGCACAGGGCGCGAACCCGGCCTGCGACCACGCATTGCCTGAATGAGCACTGTGTGCGGACCTGCGGCCTGTCCGGGTGCCCCCGGAGGGGAGCACCGATGGGCCCCCGCACACCGCAAGCGAACAGACCACAGGAGTACACATGAACCGCAGTGAGCTGGTGGCCGCGCTGTCCGAGCGCGCCGAGGTGACCCGCAAGGACGCCGACGCCGTTCTGGCCGCCTTCGCCGAGATCGTCGGCGAGGTCGTCGCCAAGGGCGACGAGAAGGTCACCATCCCCGGTTTCCTGACCTTCGAGCGCACCCACCGCGCTGCCCGCACCGCCCGCAACCCGCAGACCGGTGAGCCGATCCAGATCGCGGCCGGCTACAGCGCCAAGGTGAGCGCGGGCTCCAAGCTCAAGGAAGCCGCCAAGGGCGCCTGAGCAACCCCTTGAACGCCGAGAGGCCGGGTTCCCTTCGGGGAGCCCGGCCTCTCGCCGTGCGGCCGGGCTCCCCGAAGGGAACCCGGCCCAGGATCAGGCGGTGACCAGCCGCTCGTTGGGCAGCTCGACGTGGGCGCCCAGGTCGCGCAGCTTCTCCATGAAGTTCTCGTAGCCGCGGTTGATCAGGTCGATGCCGTGGACGGTCGAGGTGCCCTCGGCCGCCAGCGCCGCGATCAGGTACGAGAAGCCGCCGCGCAGGTCCGGGATGACCAGCTCGGAGCCCATCAGCTTGGACGGGCCGGAGACGACCGCGGAGTGCAGGAAGTTGCGGGCGCCGAAGCGGCACGGGGTGGCGCCCAGGCACTCGCGGTAGAGCTGGATGTGCGCGCCCATCTGGTTCAGCGCCCCGGTGAAGCCCAGTCGCGACTCGTACACCGTCTCGTGCACGATGGACAGGCCGGTCGCCTGGGTCAACGCGACGACCAGCGGCTGCTGCCAGTCGGTCTGGAAGCCGGGGTGCACGTCGGTCTCCAGAGCGATCGCCTTGAGCTCGCCGCCCGGGTGCCAGAACCGGATGCCCTCGTCGTCCACCTCGAAGGCGCCACCGACCTTACGGAAGGTGTTGAGGAAGGTCATCATCTCCAGCTGGCGGGCGCCGCGGACGTAGATGTCGCCCTTGGTGGCCAGCGCCGCGCAGGCCCAGGAGGCGGACTCCAGGCGGTCCGGCAGGGCGCGGTGGTTGTAGCCGGAGAGCTCGTCCACGCCGGTGATCAGGATCGTCCGGTCGGTGCCCATGGTGATGATCGCGCCCATCTTCTGCAGCACGCAGATGAGGTCGACGATCTCGGGCTCCACGGCCGCGTTGCGCAGCTCGGTGACGCCCTCGCAGAGGACGGCGGTGAGCAGCACCTGCTCGGTCGCGCCGACCGAGGGGTAGGGCAGCTCGATCCGGGTGCCGCGCAGGCGCTGCGGGGCCACCAGGTAGGTGCCCTGCGGGTGCTTCTCGATGCTGGCGCCGAACTGGCGCAGCACCTCGAAGTGGAAGTCGACCGGGCGGCCGCCGATGTCGCAGCCGCCGAGGCCGGGGATGAAGGCGTGGCCGAGGCGGTGCAGCAGCGGGCCGCAGAAGAGGATCGGGATGCGCGAGGAGCCGGCGTGCGCGTCGATGTCGGCGACGTTGGCACTCTCCACGTGGGAGGGGTCGAGGATCAGCTCGCCGTCCTCGTCACCGGTGCGCACGGTGACCCCGTGCAGCTGGAGCAGGCCGCGGACCACCTTGACGTCGCGGATGTCCGGGACGTTGCGCAGTCTGCTGGGGCCCTGCCCGAGGAGGGCGGCGACCATGGCCTTGGGGACCAGGTTCTTCGCACCGCGGACGCGGATCTCGCCTTCGAGCGGGTTTCCGCCGTGGACCAGCAGGACGTCGTCGGTCATCGTTCTCGCAATCCGGGGTGCCAGAGGAGTGGGTGCGGCTCCGGGTGGGAGCCGGGCGGTGGACCGGTCGTGCGGGCGCGCTCGGGCCCCCGGCGTGACCGAGTCGGCACCGCATAAGGGCGTCCACCATCAGTAGATGGTAGTAGGCGTATCGGTGGTTCCCGTCTGCCTCTCCCGTGATGGTGCTCCCGTCCGGGGGTGTCGCGCCCGCCGGTGCGTCCGTACGGGTGTTCGCGCCGCCGTCCGCGGCGGGTGGCGGGCGCTCGCCGGCCGGCTTCGCGTCGAGGTGTCCGGCCCCGGTGGTTCTGCGGGATCATGTGAGACATGACGGCGGCCCATACGCACGGAGGCCGGTCGCACACCGGCCGATTGCTCGTCGCTACGCCCGTGCTCACCGATCCGAACTTCGCCCGGGCGGTGGTGCTCCTCCTCGACCACGACGCCGAGGGGGCGCTCGGTGTGGTCCTCAACCGGCCGACGCCGGTCGAGGTGGGCAGCGTGCTGGACGGCTGGGGCGGTCTCGTCGGGCACCCCGCCGTGGTGTTCCAGGGCGGGCCGGTGGCGCTGGACTCCGCGCTCGGCCTGGCGGTGGCACCGGGGGAGCCGGAGACCGTGGAGCCGCTCGGCTGGCGCCGGGTGCACGGGGCGATCGGCCTGGTGGACCTGGAGGCGCCGCCCGAGGTGCTGGCCGGTGAGCTCGGCGGCCTGCGGATCTTCGCCGGGTACGCGGGCTGGTCGCCGGGGCAGCTGGAGGCGGAGCTGGGCACCGGGGCCTGGTACCTGGTCGACTGCGAGCCGGGGGACATCTCCAGCCCCGAGCCGGAGCGGCTGTGGCGCGCCGTGCTGCGCCGCCAGCGCGGCCCGTTGGCGCTGCTCGCGACGTACCCGGACGACCCCACGCTGAACTGACCCGAGGGCCGGCCGGCGGGCCGGTCCGCGCCGCCCGCGGCGGCCCAGCGGGCGCGGCCGCCGGCACGACACTGGCCCGGTTTCCCGGGGCGCCCATAGACTTGGCACCTATGAGCACTCTTGAGCCCGAGCGCGGCCTCGGCACCGGCACCCTGGTCGAGCCCGTCCCCCAGGTGTCCCACGGGGACGGCGACCACGAGCGCTTCGCGCACTACGTCCAGAAGGACAAGATCATGGAGAGCGCGCTCTCCGGGTCTCCCGTGGTGGCGCTCTGCGGCAAGGTCTGGGTGCCCGGGCGCGACCCGAAGAAGTACCCGGTCTGCCCGATGTGCAAGGAGATCTACGACGGCATCGGCAAGCCCCAGGACGGCAAGGGCGGCGACGACAAGTAGCCCGGCCGCCTGGTCGGGCCGGGGTGCCCGGCCCGGGACGGCGCCGACCCGTCCGCACTGCGCTGTTCCGCACTGCGCTGTTCCGCACTGCGCTGTTCCGCACGGTGCCGTTTTGCACTGTGCGGCATTGTGCAAAGTGGTCTATGCCAATTGACCGGGCCGGGGGCAGGATGGCGGAATGGACCTCATTCCCGCCCCCTTGAGTTCCGTCCGCCTCCAGGACCAGGACTTCCCCCTCGACCGCTCCACCACCCTGACCGCGCCGCCGGAGCTGTCCGGGGCCGAGCGGTGGCTGCGCACCGCGCTGACCGCCGCCACCGGACTGCCGCTCGGTCCCGGGCGGCCCGGCGAGGGCATCGAACTGGTCCACGACGCGGCGCTGGCCGGTGAGGCGTACCGGCTCTCGGTGCGCCCCGGCCGCGCCGTGGTCACCGCCGGCGGCCCGGCCGGCGCGCTCTGGGGCGCGCAGACCCTGCGCCGCCTGCTCGGCCCGGACGCCTACCGCCGGGCGCCGCTGCGCGACACCGGCTGGGTGCTGCCCGGCGTCGACATCGAGGACGCCCCCCGCTTCGGCTGGCGCGGCGCGCTGCTGGACGTCGCCCGACACTTCCTGCCCAAGTCCGACGTGCTGCGCTTCATCGACCAGCTCTCCGCGCACAAGCTCAACGTGCTCCACCTGCACCTGACCGACGACCAGGGCTGGCGGGTGGAGATCAAGCGCTACCCGAAGCTCACCGAGCTGGCCTCCTGGCGGGAGCGCTCGATGGTCGGCTACCGCTCCGCCCAGCGCCGCGACGACCGCCCGCACGGCGGCTTCTACACCCAGGACGACCTGCGCGAGATCGTCGCGTACGCCGCCGAACGGGCGATCACCGTCGTCCCGGAGATCGACCTTCCGGGTCACTCCCAGGCCGCGATCTCCGCCTACCCCGAACTGGGCAACACCGACGTGGTGGACACCGCCGCCCTCGGGGTGTGGACGGACTGGGGCGTGAGTCACAACGTGCTCAACCCCTCCGAGGCCACCGTCCGCTTCTTCGAGGGGGTGCTGGAGGAGGTCCTGGAGCTCTTCCCGTCGGAGTTCGTCCACCTGGGCGGCGACGAGTGCCCGAAGGAGCAGTGGAAGGACAGTGCCGCGGCCCAGGAGCGGATCCAGGAGCTCGGGCTGAGCAACGAGGACGAGCTGCAGAGCTGGGTGATCCGGCACTTCGACCGCTGGCTGGCCGAGCGCGGGCGCCGGCTGATCGGCTGGGACGAGATCCTGGAGGGCGGGCTGGCACCCGGTGCGGCGGTCTCCTCCTGGCGCGGCTACGGGGGCGGGATCGCCGCCGCGCAGGCCGGGCACGACGTGGTGATGTGCCCCGAGCAGCACGTGTACCTGGACCACCGGCAGGCCCCGGGCGAGGACGAGCCGGTCCCGGTCGGCTTCGTCCGCACCCTGGAGGACGTGTACCGCTTCGAGCCGGTGCCGTCGCAGCTCGACGAAGCCGCGGCCCGCCGGGTGATCGGCACCCAGGCCAACCTGTGGAGCGAGTTCATGGACAGCGCCCGGGACATCGACTACCGGGCCTTCCCCCGGCTCGCGGCCTTCTCGGAGGTGGCCTGGTCCGCGCTGCCCGCCGACCCGGCCGAGCGCGACTACGCGGGCTTCGAGCGGCGGATGGAGTCGCACCGGGCCGTGCTGGACGCGCTCGGCGTCGAGTACCGCCCGGTCGACGGGCCGCACCCCTGGCAGCGCCGGCCCGGGGTGGCCGGCCGTCCGATCGAGGGTGCGCCGCCGGCGGTCTGACCACGATCGGCCACCGGGCTCCATGGCGACCGGGAACTTCTGAGTGGTCATCCGACGTCAAGAACAGATGAACATCTGCTCCGGTCCGGTTTCGGGCCGGAGCAGATACCGCCCGGTATGCGTCCCAATCGGGCAGTTCCGTTCGCCCGTCCCGAAATGATCATCGAGCATTGTGTGCCAGAGTTGCCCAACCCGGCCCGATCGCCCGTACCCTACGGGCCAGGCCGGGCTGCCGACGCGGACACCCCGGCCGAGGGCCGCGGGCGGCAGGCGATCGATGAGCAAGTGGAGCACGGTGGGACCCAGGTGAACCGGACGATCATGCTGCCGGCCTCCCTCGACGAGGCCGTCGACGCGCTGGCCGCCACCCCGGCCGCGGTGCCGGTGGCCGGCGCCACCGACCTGATGGAGGCCGTCAACGCCGGGCGGTTGCGCCCCGCGGCCCTGATCGGCCTCGGCCGGATCACCGAGCTGCGCGGCTGGCGCTACGAGGACGGCGGCACCGCCGTGCTCGGCGCCGGGCTCACCCACGCCCGGATGGACCGCCCCGACTTCGCGGCCCTCATCCCCGCCCTGGCCGACGCGGCCCGGACCGCGGGGCCCCCGCAGGTGCGCAACGTCGGCACCCTCGGCGGCAACATCGTCACCGCCGCGCCGGCCGGCGACACCCTCCCGGTGCTGGCCGCGCTGGAGGCCACCGCGACCCTCGCCCGGGCCGGCGCCACCCGCGAGGTCCCGGTCAGCCACCTGCTCACCGGCCTCGACCCGCTGCGCCCCGGTGAGCTGCTCACCTGGGTGCGCGTCCCGCTGCTGCACGCCCCGCAGGTCTTCCTCAAGGCCACCGGCCGCAGCGGCCCGGCCCGCGCCACCGCCTCCGTCGCGCTCGTCCTCGACCCCGCCCGGCGCGCCGTGCGCTGCGCCGTCGGAGCCGTCGCCCCGGTGCCGCTGCGCCCGCTGGAGGCCGAGGCCTGGGTGGCCGGCTGCATCGACTGGGACGGCAGCCGCGAGATCGACCCCACCGCGACGGCCGCCTTCGGCGAGTACGTGGCCGCCGCGTGCGTACCCGACAGCTACGGCGCCGAGGGCGCCTGGGAGGCCGTGACCGAGGGGCCGAGCGCGGCCGCCGTTCGGCTGCGGCGTACCGTATCGGTGCTGGCCCGCCGGGCACTGGGAAGGGCGCTGAAGTGACCACTGACCCCATCGGAACCCTCGACGCCGGCCCGTTCGACCACGCGCCGCAGGTCAGCCGCGAGCTGCGCCCCTGCGCCTCGTACACCCTGCGGGTCAACGGTTTCGAACGGCCCGTCACCGACGCCTGGATCGGCGAGAGCCTGCTGTACGTGCTGCGCGAGCGGCTCGGGCTGGCCGGCGCCAAGGACGGCTGCGAGCAGGGCGAGTGCGGCGCCTGCTCGGTCCAGGTGGACGGCCAGCTGGTGGCCGGCTGCCTGGTGCCCGCCGCGCTGGCCGCGGACAGCGAGATCAACACCGTCGAGGGCCTCTCGGCCGGCGGCGGCGCCAGCGAGGTCCAGCAGGCGCTGGCCGAGTCCGGCGCGGTGCAGTGCGGCTACTGCACGCCCGGCATGGCGATGGCCGTGCACGACCTGCTCCAGCGCAACCACCGGCCCACCGAGGTCGAGGCCCGCCAGGCGCTCTGCGGCAACCTCTGCCGCTGCACCGGCTACCGGGGCGTGCTGGCCGCGGTGCAGTCCGTCGCCGACGCCCGCGCCCTGGAGGCCGAGGAGGCGGAGGAGGCCCACGCGGCGGCCGCCGGAGCGGCCGCGCCCGCCGGCGACGCCCCCGCGGGCGGGGCACCGGCGCCCGAGCCGGCCGCCCGGGCCGCCGACCTGCCGGTCTACACCGACGCCGACGCCTGGATCGAGCACGTCCCGCAGTCGCACGGCTCGCAGTCGCACGCCCCGCAGCCGCCCGTCGAGGAGGCCCCGGCCACCGGCGGGGCGGGCCCGGGCGTGCCCTACGGCAGCCCCGACGGCCACGGCGGCTACGACACCGGCGTGTACGACACCGCGGTGCTCACCCCCGTCACCGGCATCCCCGCCCAGGCGGCCGGCGAGGGGCAGGGCTACTACCCGCCGCAGGGCTACCCCGAGCAGCAGCCCTACCAGGGCGCCCCCGCACCCGGTGGCTACCTGCCCGGCGGCTACCCGGACGGGGGCTACCCGCAGCAGTCCGGCTACGACGCCTCCCCGTACGACGGCCCGGTCTACGAGCAGACCCCGGCGCACGGCATCCCGGCCCCCGGCGGCGGGTTCGACGGCACGGCCCCGAACGGGGCCGGGTACGACGGCACGCCCGCCCACGGCACGCCGTACGCGCACACGCCCCCGCACGGGGTCCCGGTCGAGGGCGTCGCCCCCGCCGGCGTCCCGTACGGTGCCACCCCCGCCCACGGCATCCGGCTCCCCGAGGACGACCACGCATCATGACGTCGCCTACCGACATCGGCGCAGCACCCCAGCAGGACGGCGACGAGGGCGGCGCACGGGAGCCGTTCGGGCTGGGCAGCTCCCCGCTGCGCAGCGACGCCCTGCCGAAGGCACTCGGCATCTACCCGTACGCCGCCGACCTCTGGGCCGAGGGCCTGCTCTGGGGCGCGGTGCTGCGCTCCCCGCACCCGCACGCCCGGATCAGGGGCATCGACACCTCGGCCGCGCTCGCGCTGCCGGGCGTGCACGCGGTGGTCACCTCCGCCGACCTGCCGCCCGGGCCGGACGGCACCCCCGACGGCGCCCCGGCCGGGCCGATCGTCGCGGACCGGCCGGTGCTGGCCGCCGGTGTGGTGCGCCACCACGGCGAGCCGGTCGCCGCGGTCGCCGCCGACCACCCGGACACCGCCCGGCTGGCGGTCGGTCTGATCACCGTCGAGTACGAGCCGCTGGAGGCGGTGACCGATCCCGAGCAGGCCTTCACCGCCGGCCCGCTGCACCCGGACGGCAACCTCTTCCGGCACCTGCCGCTGCGCACCGGGGACCCGGACGCGGCCGGCGAGGTCATCGTCGAGGGCCTCTACCAGGTCGGCCGCCAGGACCCGGCGCCGCTCGGCGCGGAGGCCGGTCTGGCCGTGCCGCGCCCGGACGGCGGCGTCGAACTGCACCTGTCGTCCACCGACCCGCACGGCGACCGCGACCGCACCGCCGCCTGCCTCGGCCTGGAGCCGGACCGGGTCCGACTGGTGGTCACCGGCGTGCCCGGCGCCACCTCGGACCGCGAGGACCTCTCCTTCCAGGTGACCCTGGCGCTGCTGGCGCTTCGCACCGGCCGCCCGGTGAAGATGACCCTCACCCGCGAGGAGTCGTTCCACACCCACACCTCCCGCCACCCGGCGCTGCTGCGCTACCGCCACCACGCCGACGCCGAGGGCAAGCTGGTCAAGGTGGAGGCGCAGATCCTGCTGGACGGCGGCGCCTACGCGGACGTCTCGGCCGAGGCGCTGGCCGCCGCCACCGCCTTCTCGGTCGGGCCCTACGTCTGCCCGAACGTCTTCGTGGACGCCTGGGCGGTGCGCACCAACAACCCGCCGGCCGGCCGGATGCGCGGCGAGGGCGCCCTGCAGGCCTGCTTCGCCTACGAGTCGCAGCTGGACCAGCTGGCGGCCCGGGTCGGCGTGGACCCGGTGGAGATCCGTCGGCGTAACGCGATGGCGACCGGAGACCCGATGCCCACCGGACAGGCCGTCACCTGCCCCGCGCCGGTGGCCGCGCTGCTGGACGCGGTCGCCGAGGAGCCGCTGCCCCCGCTGCCGGTGGACGACCCGGACGCCGAGTGGCTGCTGCCGGGCGGGCCCGGCGGGGCCGGCGACCCGGCGGCGGTGCGCCGCGGCATCGGCTACGCGGTCGGCATGGTGCACATGCTGGGCGCCGAGGGCGAGGACGAGGTCTCCACCGCGACGGTGCGGGTCAGCGGCGACCACGCCACGGTGATCTGCGCCGCCGTCGACTCCGGGCAGGGCTTCGCCACCCTGGCGCGGCAGATCGTGCAGTCGGTGCTGGGGATCAACGAGGTCTACATCGCACCGGCCGACAGCGACCAGTCGATCGCCGGGCCCGCCGCCCGGGGCCGGCACACCTGGGTCTCCGGCGGCGCGGTCGAGCGGGCCGCGCTGATGGTCCGCCACCAGTTGCTCCAGCCGATCGCCGCCGACTTCGGGATGTCGGTCGAGCTGCTGCAGATCTCCGACGGAAAGATCACCTCCTACGACGGCGTGCTCGGTATGCCGGTCGCCGAGGCGCTGGAGGGCAAGGAGCTCTGGGCGACCGCGCAGTGCCGCCCGCACCCGACCGAGCCGCTGGACGACGCCGGGCACGGTGACGCCTTCGTCTCCATCGCGTTCTGCGCGATGCGCGCGGTGGTGGACGTGGACATCGAGCTGGGCGCGGTCCGGGTGGTGGACGTGACGGTGGCCCAGGACGTCGGCCGGGCGCTCAACCCGCGTCAGATCGAGGACCGGATCGAGGCGGGCGTGGCCCAGGGCGTGGGGCTGGCGCTGCTGGAGGACCTGCGCACCGAGGGCGGCCTGCTGCTGAACCCCTCGCTCACCGGCTACCGGCTGCCGACCGCCCTGGACACCCCGGAGGTCCGCATCGCCGCCCTGGTCGAGGAGCGCGACGTGGTCGCCACCTTCGGTGCCAAGGCGGTCAGCGCGGCCCCCGCGGTGGTCGCCCCGGCCGCCGTGGCCGCCGCCGTCCGGGCCGCGACCGGCCTCCCCGTCGGGCGGCTGCCGATCCGGCCCGAGGACGCCGTCGCCGGCTGACCGGGGGGCGGGGCACCCGCCCCGCCGCCGGGATGAATTCCCGACGGTATTCCGGGGGCCCGGAATATCCGGCCGGGAGAACGCCGAACAGCCGGTCCGCGAATTCTTCGCGGACCGGCGCATTCATTTCGGTGGAGGCCATGACGGGAATCGAACCCGTGTAAACCGCTTTGCAGGCGGTTCCCTAAACCACTCGGGCACACGGCCGTGGGGAGGAGCTGTTCCGCAGATGCGCTCAGGCGTGGCGGCAACAGCGACAGGCGCGACAACACCGGGGAGCCGCGGCACAGGCGCGGGGCGCGAGAAGGGCCACCGTCTTCCTGTCCATTGCCGACTCCTGTCGTCGTTCGCCATGTTGGTGAATTCATCTTCGCGGAATGGCGGGCGGCCCGTCAACGTCCTTGTGTAAATTCTGTGTGGCGGGTCGTGCTACCGTCGAAAGCAGGTGGCCGGACTCCGGCCGCTCCGGACGAGCGCGTCGTACCCGGTGACGACAAGACGGCGCAGCACAGCGGCAACCCGGCCGCTGCTGACTGCGGAGGTCCCTCGTCATGGCATGGCTCGTTCTCATCGTCTCCGGTGTCCTGGAGACCGTCTGGGCGGTGGCCCTGGACTCGTCCAAGGGCTTCTCCCGGCTCGTCCCCACCGTGGTCTTCGCCGTCGCGCTGGCGCTCAGCATGGGCGGTCTGGCGTACGCGATGCGCTCCATCCCGATCGGCACCGGCTACGCGGTCTGGGTCGGCATCGGCGCGGTCGGTACGGCGCTCTACGGCATGGCCGTCCTGGGGGACGCGGTCACCGCGGCGCGGATCGGCTGCCTGCTGCTGATCGTCTCCGGCGTGGTGGGCCTCAAGGTGCTGCACTGAGCGGGTCGCCCCACGGGCCGGGGCCCCGGGTCCTAGGCCCTGCGGACCACGCGGAACCGGTCCACCGGTCAGGGGTCATGGTGCCCTACGGGCCTTACGATATGACCCATGACCACAGCCTCCGCCACCTCGGTCGACTCCGGCCCGACACCCCCCGACGAGACCGACCCCGGTGGCGGCGTGCTCACCGGCCGCTACCGGGCGCTGACCCTGGGGATCGTCTCGGTGGTCCTGCTGCTCGCCTTCGAGGCGACCGCCGTCAACACCGCGATGCCGGTGGCGGCCCGCCAGCTGGACGGGCTCCCGCTGTACGCCTTCGCCTTCTCCGGGTACTTCACCACCACGCTGTTCGCCCTGGTGGTCTCCGGCCAGTGGTGCGACCGGCGGGGTCCGCTGCGACCCCTGTTCACCGGCATCGCGGTGTTCGGGGCCGGTCTGGTGGTGGCCGGGGCGGCGCCCGGCATGTGGGTCTTCGTGGCCGGCCGGGCGATCCAGGGCCTGGGCGGCGGGCTGGTGATCGTCGCGCTGTACGTGGTGGTCGGCCGGGCCTACCCGGAGCGGCTGCGGCCGTCGGTGTTCGCGGCCTTCTCCTCGGCCTGGGTGCTGCCCTCGATCGTCGGCCCGGTGGTCTCCGGCGCCGTCACCGACCACCTGGGCTGGCGCTGGGTGTTCCTCGCCGTCCCGGTGCTGATCCTGCTGCCGCTCGCGGTGATGGGGCCGGCGCTGCGCCGCTCCGAGCGCGAGCAGCCGGTGCTGAAGGGCGCGGAGTTCGACCGCCGCCGGAGCAGGTTGGCGGCGATGGCGGCGCTGGGCGCCGGTCTGCTGCAGTACGCCGGCCAGCGGTTGGACCTGATCGGGCTGCTCCCGGCGTTCGCGGGGGTGGCGCTGCTGGTGCCCGCCGTCCTGGGGCTGCTGCCCGCCGGGACGCTGCGGGCCGCGCGCGGGCTGCCGACGGTGATCCTGCTGCGCGGCGTGGCCGCCGGGGCGTTCTTCGCGGCGGAGGCGTTCATCCCGCTGATGATGGTGACCCAGCGCGGCCTGTCGCCGACGCTGGCCGGTCTGACCCTGACCAGCGGCGGTCTCTCCTGGGCGCTCGGCTCCTGGCTGCAGGGCCGGCCGGGCGCGGAGCCGTACCGGGAGGCGATGATCCGCTGGGGCTTCCTGCTGACGGCGGTGGCGATCGCGGGGGCGGCGCTGGTGCTGGTCCCGGCGGTGCCGGCCTGGGTGGCGGCGGCGGCCTGGGGTGTCGGCGGGATCGGGATGGGGCTGACGGTGGCGAGCGTCAGCGTGCTGATGATGAAGCTGTCGACGCCCGAGGACGCCGGGGCCAACTCCGCCTCGCTACAGATGAGCGACGCGCTCGGCAACGTCCTGCTGGTGGGGCTGTCCGGGGTGCTCTTCTCGGCGCTGGGCGGCGGCTCGGTGGCCGCCGCCCACGCGGGCGCCGAGGGCTCCGGTTCGGTCGGCGCGTTCACCGTGATCTTCCTGACCATGACGGGCGTGGCGCTGGTGGGCGCGCTGCTCGGCGGCCGGGTCCGGAGGACGGCGTAGCGTCAGCCGGCGGCGGCACCGGCCGGCGCGGGGGAGCCGAGGAAGGTCTCCCAGCCGCCGGTCGGCGCCTGGCCGACGGCGAGGCCCTGCAGCTTGCGGAGCACCGCCGGGTCCTGGGCGTCCAGCCAGTCGACCAGCTGGCGGAACGAGACCAGCCGCACCCCGGGCTTTCCGGCGATCTCCTTGAGCGCGTCCTCGACGGCGTTCATGTAGATGCCGCCGTTCCACTGCTCGAAGTGGTTGCCGATGACGAACGGCGCCCGGTTGCCGTTGTAGGCGCGCTCGAAGCCCATCAGGTAGGAGTCCCTGGCCTGGGTCTGGTACGCGGCGTGCAGCGAGGGGTCGGCCTTGGTGTTGCTGCCGGACTGGTTGAACATGATGTTGTAGTCCATCGACAGCACCTGGAAGGTGTGCCCGGGGAAGGGGATGGACTGCAGCGGGAGGTCCCAGAGCGCCCCGCCCTGGATCTTCTGCGGCCAGACCTGCGTCCCGTTGCCGCTGCTGTCGTAGCGCCAGCCGCGCTTGACGGCGGTCGGCAGCAGGTTGCGCTGGCCCTCCAGGCACGGGGTGCGGCTGCCGATCAGCTCCTTGCGGTAGTCGAAGGGCAGCGCCGGCAGGTCGGTGAAGCCGGTGGTGGTCTTCCAGTTGGTGACGAAGTCCATCGCCTGCTGGATCTCGCTGTCCCACTCCTGCGGCGACCACTGCCCGACGCCGGTGGCGCCGCAGAAGTGCCCGTTGAAGTGGGTGCCGATCTCGTGCCCCTCCAGCCAGGCCGCGTGCAGGTTCTCCAGGGTGTCGTGGATGTGCTGGTCCGACAGGTAGCCGATGTCGGAGGCGCCGACCTTGTGCTGCGGCGGACGGTAGAGGTCCTTCTTGGCCTCGGGCAGCAGGTAGAGGCCGCTCAGGAAGAAGGTCATCGACGCGTTGTGCTCCTGCGCCAGCCGGCGGAACCGGCGGAACAGGCCGTTGTCCAGTTCGCCGGCGCCGTCCCAGGAGAAGACCACGAACTGCGGCGGGCGCTCGCCGAGCTTCAGCGGCTCGACGGCGGGCTGGTTCGGCTGCGCACCGGTGTCCGAGGTGGAGCCGTCGCCGATCAGCGTGACGGGGGCCTTCGGGGGCGCGGAGCCCGGGCCGGCGTGGTCCGCCGCGGGGCTGGCCGGGGCCGGTTCCGGGGTCGCCGCCTGCGCTCCGCCGGCCCCGCCCTTGGTGCCGCAGCCGGCCGTGAGGGCGGCTGCGGTCGCGGCTCCGGCGGCCAGTAGGGTGCGGCGGGAGAGAGCGTCCATGGTCACTCCGTTCGTGGGGCGTGCGGCGGACCGGAGGCGCCCGGTCGGACAAGTGCGGTGATAGGCCTGTGAACGGGGTCAGCATGGCATGCGGACACGATCGGTCGGTGATCCACCACGAACGGTCGCAACTGATCGCCCGATTGGTGCAACCGGACAGGTGTCCGAGATTGTCGATGGTCATGCAGGTGGACTCGGGGGCGGTCCGTCCGGCGGGATCCGGTCTCTCCCCGTGTTCGCCCCCCTACCCGGAGCACGGATCGGGCCGGTAGCCCTGCCGATCGGGGGGTGTCGATAGGACCATCGTATGGACGTGCCTTAAGGTCCAATCCGGTTGAATTGTTCCCAGGAAACTCTCAGGAACGATCGAGCTGTCAGCAGAGGGGAGCGCCGGGTGGGCGCCCAGCAGAGCAGGAGCCCGTGGCCGGGTACCCTGGCGGTCGGCGCCGCGATCGTCCTCGGGGCCTGGCTGCTGAACGACGGGGGCCACGCCGCACTGCCTCCGGCCCCCGGTGCGGGACAGTCCCTCTCCGGCTTCGCCCCGGTCTCCGTCGTCCCCCCGCTCGGCCCCTCCGCCCCGACCCGGATCAGGATCCCCGCCGTCAAGCTCGACGCCCCCGTCACCGGACTCGGACTGGACGGCGACGGCCGCCTCCAGACGCCCCCGGCGGCCGACCGCAACCTCGCCGGCTGGTACCGCGGCGGCGCCACCCCCGGTCAGCGCGGCACCGCGATCCTCGCGGGGCACGTCGACAACCAGAGCGGGCCCGCCGTCTTCTATCATCTGGGCGCGCTGCACCGCGGCGACCGGATCGAGATCGCCCGCGAGGACGGCGCGACCGCCGTCTACCAGCTCTACGCCATCGAAGTGCACGACCGAAAGGACTTCCCGGACGACCGGGTGTACCGCCAGGCCGCCGACGCCCAGCTCCGGGTGATCACGTGCGGCGGCGGGTACAGCGAGGAACACGGCTACCAGGGAAACGTGGTCGCCTACGGATTCCTGGCCGACACCACCCGGCCGGGGACACGTACATGACCACCGCCACGCTCGCCGTCCAATGGAACCCGATCGACTGGCCGCTGACGCACGGCCCGATCCCGCTCGCCGTGCTCGCCGCCGGCTGGGGCTCGTTGCTCCTGCTCGCGCTCGCCCGCGGCCGGAGCTGGTGGAACCGCCGGCTGCCCGCCGCGCTGTTCAGCGCCGCCGCGCTCAGCCTGGTGCTGGACGTCGTCGTGGACGACTGGTGGCACCCCTTCCCGGAGGGCCTGCCCCGCTACGTCACCTGGTGGATCGCCGTCGCGCTCCTCGGACTCTGCCTGGCCGGCTTCCGGATGCCCCGGCTCGGCCGGCGCGGCAAGCTGCTGGCGGTCGCCGCCGGAGCGCTGGTGCTGCTGATGGCCTCCTCCCAGGTCAACCGCGGGTTCGGCCAGTACCCCAGCGGCCGGGTCATGCTCGCGCCCTGGCTCTCCAAGACCCAGGGCCTCACCACCGGCTTCGACGCCCGGACGGTGAGCCCGCCCCCCGGCAAGGTGCTCGCCGACGTCTGGCAGGCGCCGCCCGGGCTGCCCGCCAAGGGCACCGTCTCGATCGAGCCGATACCGGGCGGAAAGTCCGGCTTCAAGGCCCGCGACGCGTACATCTACCTGCCGCCCGCCTACCAGGCCAGCCCGCGCCCGCTGCTGCCGGTGGTGGTCCTGGTCACCGGCCAGCCCGGCAACCCGGGCGACTGGGTGCTCGGCGGCCAGGTGAACGAGGCGCTGGACGCCTTCGCCGCCGAGCACGACGGCCTGGCCCCGATCGTGGTGATGCCCGACCAGCTCGGGTCGATCTGGAACAACACGCTCTGCATGGACTCCAAGCTCGGCAACGTGCAGACCTACCTGGCCGAGGACGTGCCGAACTGGGTGCACCAGCACCTCCAGGCCGCCAAGGGCCGGGGCTCCTGGTCCATCGGCGGCGCCTCGATGGGCGGCACCTGCGCGCTCCAGATGGCCGTCAACGCCCCCGACGTCTACGGGTCGTTCCTCGACATGTCCGGGCAGGAGGAACCCACCCTGGGTACCCGGGAGCAGACCGTCGCCGCCGCCTTCGGCGGTGACCACGCCAAGTTCGACGCGATCGACCCGCTGCAGGTGATGCGGCGCAAGCGGTTCCCGGACACGGCGGCGGCGATCGTCGTCGGCCGCACCGACGGCGAGTTCCGCCCGCAGCAGGAGAAGGTCTACCAGGCGGCGCTCGACGCCGGGATGAAGGCGAGGTTCGATCTGATGCCGGGTGGGCACGGCTGGGTGGTGTTCCGGCCCGGAATCGTCGACCAACTGCCGTGGCTGGCCCAACAGACGGGATTGATCCGGTGATCCGGCTCAGCGCGGCTCCGGCGGTCGTCGCCGCCCGCGAACGGGAACGCGAACGGGAACGCGAGCGCGAGCGTGAACGCGCGCACGACCACGGCCCCGGGCCGGTACCGGTGGCGACCGCCCCCGAGCCGGCCCCCCAGCCCGGGCGGCAGGCCGTCACCGGGATCGCCGACCGGCTGCGCGCCGCGCCGCTGACCCTGGCGCTGCTCGGCCTGCTCTGGACGGTCGGCGCCGCCACCGGCAGCCTGGCCGGCGGCCCCTCCCGGGGCCTGCTGGCCCAGATCGGCGTCGGCCTGCCCACCCTCGGCGAGGGCCGCTGGTGGACGCCGTTCACCTCGCTGCTCTGGTGCTCCAGCGCGGGCTCGTACGTCTTCACCAGCCTGCTGCTGCTCCTGGTCGGCCCGGCCGCCGAGAGCCGGCTCGGCCGGCGCCGGACCCTCCTGGTGCTGGTCGGCGGGCAGGTGCTGGGCACCCTGCTCGGAACCGGACTGGTCGCCTTCGGCTCACGGGCCGGCGAGCAGTGGACCCTCGCCGTCGCCGACCAGACCGCGACCGGCCCGGTCGTCGGCCTGTTCGCGCTGGCCGGCGTGCTCGGCTACCGGCTCACCGTGCTCTGGCGCCGCCGGCTGCACCTGCTGGTGGTGCTCGTCCCGCTGGTGATGACGCTGTACGTCGGCCACCTGCAGAGCGTCCAGCGCTGCGCCGGCGCGCTGCTCGGCCTCGGCATCGGCGCGCTGCTCGCCCGGCGCCGATGGCAGCTGCGCCCGCACCGCTCCTCGCACACCGAGACCCGGGTGCTGGTCGCGCTCTGCCTGGTGGCCGCCGCCCTCGGGCCGCTGGTCGCCTCGCTGTACGACAACGCGGCGGGGCCCTTCAACACCTTCTCCGAGCTGTACTTCTCGCACCGGCTCTCCCCGGACGAGGTCGCCGACTTCTGCGCGATGTCCGCCCACGACTGCGCCCGCGCGCACGCCGTCGAGCGGATATTCGACACCCCGGCGCGGCTGATGGCCGCGCTCTTCCCGGCCCTGCTGCTGGTCCTCGCCGAGGGCCTGCGCCGCGGCCTGCGGCTGGCCTGGCGGATCACCGTCGCCACCGAACTGCTCTGGGCGGCGCTGCTGCTCTGGCTGTTCGCCGGCACCGGCACCGGCGCCGGCGACGTGGTGCAGTACTTCGTCGAGGCGCTGCTGCTGCCGCTGCTCACCACCGGCCTGCTGCTGGCCACCCGGCACCGGTTCGGGCTGCGGCTGCCGGCCGCGGTGCTGCGCCGGCTCGCCCTCGTCACCGGCGGGGCGGCGCTGGCCGCGGCGGCCGCGTACGTGGGGTTCGGCCGGCTGGTGGCCGGCGAGTTCGACCCCCGCGCCGGGGTGGGCGGCCTGGTCGCCGGACTGCCGGCGCAGTTCCTGCCGCCCGCCTACAACGACCTGCTGCCCGACTACCCGATAGCGGTCGGCCCGCCGGCCCGCCTCCTGGAGACGTACTGCGGCCTGGCGTTCTGGGTGGTCGCGCTGACCGCCCTGCTGGTCGCCTTCCGCCGCCCGGTGGTGCACGCCGACGCCGAGGACGCCGCCCGCGCCCGCGCGCTGCTCACCGCGCACGGCGGCGGCACGCTGTCCTTCATCACCACCTGGGACGGCAACCACTACTGGTTCGACGAGGAGGGCCGGGCCGCCGTCGCCTACCGGGTGCTCTCCACCGTGGCGCTGACCACCGGCGACCCGTTCGGCGAGCCGGAGGCCCGACGCCGGGCGGTGGCCGGCTTCGCCCGGTACTGCGACACCCGCGGCTGGACGCCCTGCTTCTACAGCGTCACCCCGGAGACCAGCGACGCCGCCGGGCAGCTCGGCTGGCGCTCGCTCCAGGTGGCGGAGGACACCGTGGTCGCCCTGCCCGGACTGGCCTTCACCGGCCGCAAGTGGCAGGACATCCGGACCGCCCTCAACAAGGCGGGCAAGCAGGGCATCACCGCCGAGTGGTGGGCCTACCACGACGCGCCGCTCGCCCTGCGCGACCAGATCCGCTCGATCTCGGAGGAGTGGGTCTCCGAGAAGGGCCTGCCCGAGATGGGCTTCACCCTCGGCGGCCTGGAGGAGCTGGACGACCCGGCGGTCCGGCTGCTGGTCGCCGTCGACGGCGACCGCGTCGTGCACGGGCTGACCAGCTGGATGCCGGTCTACGAGGACGGGGTGCCGGTCGGCTGGACGCTGGACTTCATGCGCCGCCGCTCGGACGGCTTCCGGGGGGTGACGGAGTTCCTGATCGCCTCGGCCGCGCTCGGCTTCAAGGAGGAGGGCGCGCGCTTCGTCTCGCTCTCCGGCGCGCCGCTGGCCCGCTCCGGGCAGGACGCGCCGCCCAACGGGCTGCAGCGCACGCTGGACTGGATGGGCCGGGTCCTGGAGCCGGTCTACGGGTTCCGCTCGCTGCTGGCCTTCAAGGCGAAGTTCCAGCCGGAGTACCGGCCGCTGTACATGGCGTACCCCGACCCGGCGGCGCTGCCCAGCATCACCCGGGCGATAGGGAAGGCCTACCTGCCGCACCTGACGGCGGCGCAGGGCGTCCGGCTGATGCGCCGGCTCTCCTCCTGAGCCGCCCCGCTCCCGGCCCGCCGGGACGCCCGCCCGGGCCTCGGCCCCGGGCGGGCGCCGGCGGGCGCGCCACCGCCACCGCCACCGCCGGCGCCGGTCAGCCCAGGAGCTCGGCGAGGGCGCGGTCGGCGTCCAGGTGGCGGTGCTCCTCGCCCTCGGGAACGACCAGCCGGCTGTGCCAGAGGAAGCGCCGCAGGTCGGCGGTGTCGAACCGGACCAGCGCGGTGCCCTCGGCCGCGCGCAGCTCGACCATGGTGCGCCGGCCGGGGGCGGGCCGGACGTGGACGTCGCCGTCGCCGGCGGCCAGCTCCAGGCCGGCCGACAGCAGCTGCCGGGCGAAGACCCACTCGATGTCCGGGCCGGCGTCCCGGCCGGAGCCCGGCCCGGCGCCGTCGCCCGGTTCGTCCAGCGAGAACTCGGCGGGGAAGCCCATCCGGACGGCGAGCGGGTCCTCCCGGCGGTAGCCGAGGGCGACCCGCAGCCGGACCGACCGGTGGGCGGACAGGATCAGACGGGCCTGGACGGTCTCTTCGACGGTGGCGTGCACGGCGCGCCCTTTCTGGGGGAGTGAGGTCTTCGCGGGGGCATGAGGCCGGGGTGGCGGCTCTGGAGGGTGGGGCGGCCTCACTGGAGAGAGTCGGGCGGGGCGGTAGCGCTTACGCGGTTCCGGTGGGTGATTTCCGTGATCCGGGTCACATCGGTTTCCGGCCGTCCGGGCGAACCGGAGGTCGAGCCTGGCCGCTCGAACGGCGCCGGACCGGTACGCTGGACCGGTTGTCCGATTGCCGCCCGACCGCGGCCGGGGGCCGCTAAACGGCCTCTGACCTGCGATGATCCCCCTCGGAGACCGTGAGTACTGCCGCCGCCTCCTCGATGCCCCTCTTCTCCGACGCGCAGGAGCCGCACGCGCCCGCCCGGGCCGCCGGCCAAGGCGCGTCGGCCGCTTCGCACCACCTGTCGCCGGCCTTCCCCGGCCGGGCCCCCTGGGGCACCGCCGGCAAGCTCCGGGCCTGGCAGCAGGGTGCGCTGGACAGGTACATCGAGAACCAGCCGCGCGACTTCCTCGCGGTCGCGACCCCGGGCGCCGGTAAGACCACCTTCGCCCTGACGCTGGCCTCCTACCTGCTGCACAACCACCTGGTGCAGCAGATCACCGTCGTCGCGCCGACCGAGCACCTGAAGAAGCAGTGGGCCGAGGCCGCCGCCCGGATAGGCATCAAGCTCGATCCGGCCTACTCCTCGGGCCCGCTCTCCCGCGAGTACCACGGCATCGTGGTCACCTACGCGGGCGTCGGGGTCAACCCGATGCTGCACCGCAACCGGACCGAGGCCCGCAAGACGCTGGTCATCATGGACGAGATCCACCACGCCGGTGACTCGAAGTCCTGGGGCGAGGCCTGCTTCGAGGCCTTCGAGCCGGCCTCCCGCCGGCTGGCGCTGACCGGTACGCCGTTCCGTTCGGACACCAACCCGATCCCGTTCGTCCAGTACGAGGCGGGCGGCGACGGCATCCGCAAGTCGGTCGCCGACTACACCTACGGCTACGGGCACGCGCTCGCCGACCACGTCGTGCGTCCGGTGATCTTCCTGAGCTACAGCGGCAACATGCGCTGGCGCACCAAGTCCGGCGACGAGCTGGAGGCGCGGCTCGGCGAGCCGATGACCAAGGACCTGATCGCCCAGGCCTGGCGCACCGCGCTGGCGCCGCAGGGCGAGTGGATCCCCAGCGTGCTCCAGGCCGCCGACCGGCGGCTGAGCGAGGTCCGCAAGGCGATCCCGGACGCCGGCGGCCTGGTGATCGCCACCGACCAGAACACCGCCCGCGCCTACGCCAAGATCCTCCGGGAGATCAGCGGCGAGAAGGCCACCGTGGTGCTCTCCGACGAGGCGGAGGCGTCCCAGCGGATCTCCGACTTCTCGGCGGGCGACGCGCGCTGGATGGTCGCGGTCCGGATGGTGTCCGAGGGCGTCGACGTGCCGCGGCTGGCCGTCGGGGTGTACGCCACCTCGATCTCCACCCCGCTGTTCTTCGCGCAGGCCGTCGGCCGTTTCGTGCGGGCCCGCAAGCGTGGCGAGACCGCGTCCGTCTTCCTGCCGACCATCCCGACGCTGCTGGGCTTCGCCAACGAGATGGAGCTTCAGCGCGACCACGTGCTGGACCGGCCGAAGAAGGAGGGCGAGGGCCTCTTCGACGAGGAGGACCGGCTGCTCGCCGAGGCCGAGCGGGCCAACGACGGGCCGGACGGCGCGGGCGGCGAGGAGTTCTCCTACGAGGCGATCGGCTCCGACGCGGTCTTCGACCGGGTGCTGTACAACGCCATGGAATTCGGCATGCAGGCGCACCCGGGCAGCGAGGAGGAGGAGGAGTACCTCGGCATCCCGGGCCTGCTGGAGCCGGACCAGGTGCAGATGCTGCTGCAGAAGCGCCAGCACCGCCAGATCCAGCGCAGCAAGGCCAAGCCCGCCGAGGAGGCCGACCTGCTGGAGCTGCCGGCCGAGCAGCGGCCGGTGGTCACCCACCAGGAACTGCGCGAGCTGCGCAAGGAGTTGAACGCGCTGGTGGCGGCCTGGCACCACCGGACGAGCCAGCCGCACGGCACCATCCACAACGAGCTGCGGCGCCAGTGCGGCGGTCCGCTCACCGCGCAGGCGACGGTCAATCAGCTGAAGGCCCGGATCGAGCGGATCCGGGAGTGGGCGAAGTAACGGACGTCGGCGAATTGTCCGGCAACGCCCGAAGGTCATGTGACGGTCAGGCGAACGCGAAGAATCTGTGGAGACAGCCGGTGTGATGATCGGCTAGTGTTCCGCGTGCCGCGCCGCCTCCGGGTCTGTCGTGGCTGCGCCCCGCCCCGTCCGGACGGTGGCCGCAGCCCCCGGTGAGCCGGGCCGGCAACCTCACCAGTCGAGGCAGCGACCGTCCCGTCGCGAGCTCGAACATGCCGTCACAAGGAGCACACCGAACGTGTCGTACCCGCCCCACGCCCAGCCCGAGCTCTCCGACAAGTCCAAGGTCGTCGCCGGCATCCTGACGATCCTGCTCGGCAGCCTGGGCGTCGGCCGCTTCTACACCGGCCACATCGGCATGGGCATCGCCCAGCTGCTGACCTGCGGTGGTCTCGGTGTCTGGTCGCTGATCGACGGCATCCTGTTCCTCACCAGCAACGACCGCACGGACGCCCAGGGCCGTCTGCTGCGCAGCTGATCTTGCCCAGGCCATTCGCGGCGCGCCGCCCCGGCTCCGGCCGGGGCGGCTTCGCCGTGCCCGGGGCCGACGGCCCCGCCCCCCGGCTGCCGCTCCTCGCCCGGCTGCCCCTCCCGGCCCGGCTGCGCACCGCGGGACCGCCGCTGGCGGTGCTCGGCGGCGGCCTGGCCGGCTGCGCCTACCTGTGGTCGCGCGACCCGCACCTGCCCGGGCAGCTGCTGCCGTTCTGCCCCTGGCACAAGGTCACCGGGCTGGACTGCCCCGGCTGCGGCGGCACCCGGATGACGTACGACCTGCTGCACGGCGACCTCGCGGCGGCCTGGCACGACAACGCGGCGCTGCTGCTCTCGCTGCCGCTGGTCGCGCTCCTCTACCTCACCTGGCTGCGGCACGGCCTGGCCGGCCGGAGCTGGCGGCCGACGCTCGGCCGGGGCGGCACGGCGGTGGTGCTGGGCACCGCGGTGGCCTGGACGGTGCTGCGCAACCTGCTCTGAGCCGCGATCTGCTCTGAGCCGCGATCTGCTCCGAGCCGCGATCTGTTCCGAGCCGCCACCTGCTCCGAGGCGCGACCTGCTCCGAGCCGCGCCCGGCGAGCGGCCCCCGCCGCGGGGCTGTCCGAACTTCGGACTGTGGTCGAACTTGCGCCCAGTCCAGGGCTGTGAAATGTGGGCGTTTGTCCGGGTTCGTCATGCGTGACGAAATCGATCATGCCCGAATTTTGGACAACCACTTCCGCCGCGACAATTCCTTCACTACCTTTCCCACACGCTCCCCCGTCGGGTAACCCACGTCGGGACGGGCGCTGCAGGACCGCCAGGACGTCAAGGACGACACACCGCGGCCCGAGCGCGGCCACCCACCTGCGCGCGACACCTGAGTCCCGGACCGGCGCCGCCGCTCCGGCGGCCGCCGCGGAAAGGACATGCGCGTCGTGACTGCAGAGACCTCCCAGACCCTGGACCGGGGCGTCCGGGTCCTCAAACTCCTCGCCGACTCGGAACGCGGGCTCACCGTCACCGAGCTCGCCGCCCGCCTCGCGGTCAACCGGACCGTCGTCTACCGGCTGCTGGCCACGCTGGAGCAGCACGGGCTGGTCCGCCGCGACATCGGCGGCCGGGCCCGGGTGGGCCTGGGCGTGCTGCGGCTGGCCCACCGGGTGCACCCGCTGCTGCGCGAGGCGGCGCTGCCGGCCCTGCGCAGCCTGGCCGAGGACCTCGGCGCCACCGCCCACCTCACCCTGGTCGACGGCAACGAGGCGCTGGCCGTCGCCGTGGTCGAGCCCAGCTGGACGGACTTCCACGTCGCCTACCGGACCGGGCTGCGCCACCCGCTGGGGGAGAGCGCCGCCGGGCGGGCGATCCTGGAGGCGCGCGGCTTCCCCAGCCAGCGCCGTCCGGAGTCCGGTTTCGTCATCACCCGTGCGGAGGAGCAGTCGGGTGCGAGCGGCGCGGCCGCCGCACTGGTCGGGCTGAGCGGGATCGAGGGCAGCGTCGGCGTGGTGATGCTGAACGGGCTCGTCCCCGAGCGGGTCGGCCCCCGGGTGGTGGAGGCGGCGACCGAGGTCGCCGACGCCCTGCGATAGCGCCGGGTGTGTTTGGATGCCTCTGTGTCCGACACCAAGCTGCCCAAGGCCCTGACCGCCCCCCGCACCCGCGCGCTGGCACTGTGCGGGGTGCTGGTCGCCGCGCTGTTCGGCGTGGCGGCCTTCGTCCCGCTGCCGTACACGCTCACCTGGCCGGGGGTCACCGCGGACACCCTCGGCAGCTACCAGGACAAGCCGGTGCTGACCGTCACCGGAGCGCCGGTGCGCACCACCGACGGGGAGCTGCGGATGGTGACCATCTCGGCGACCAATCCGGGGGACCGCACCACCTTCTGGCGGTCGCTGCGGGCCTGGTTCGACCAGGACGAGGCGGTGCGTCCGACCGAGACGGTCTACCCGCAGGGTGATCCGGCCAAGGCGCAGGAGGTGACGGCCCAGCAGATGACCGAGTCGCAGGACAGCGCCACCACGGCCGCGCTCTCCTACCTCCACCTCTCGCCCGCCCAGGTGAAGGTGAAGGTCGACCTCGGTGACATCGGCGGCCCGAGCGCGGGCCAGATGCTGGCGCTGGGCATCGTCGACAAGCTGGCCGGCGACGGCAAGGGCGGCGACCTCACCGGCGGGCTGACGGTCGCGGGGACCGGCACCATCGACGACCAGGGCGTCATCGGCCCGGTCGGCGGCGTGCCGCTGAAGACCCAGGCGGCGGCCCGGGACGGCGCGACGGTGTTCCTGCTGCCCAAGGACGAGTGCGCGGACGCCAAGGTCAACCTGCCCGACGGTCTGCGGCTGGTGCCGGTGGGCACGCTGAGCGAGTCGATCTCCGCGCTGGACGCGCTGCGCGGCGGCGGGACCGTCCCCACCTGCTGAGGTCCCGGCGGGCACCGCCGGAGCCGGACCGGACGGGCTACTCGGCCGCGGCCTGGTCCACCAGCGGCAGGATCCGGTACGGCACCGGGTTCTCCAGCGCGATGGCCGTCGAGGAGCGGACGATCCCGTCGAACCCCACCACCCGGTCGATCACGCGCTGCAGATCGGCGTTGGAGCGGGCCACGATCCGCACCATCATGTCCCCGTGCCCGGTGATCGTGTGCAGCTCCAGGACCTCCGGCACCGCCGCCAGGTGGGCCCGCACGTCGGCGCCCTGGCCCTGGGAGATCTCCAGCGTGGCGAAGGCCGTCACCGGGTAGCCGAGCGCGGCCGGGTCGACCTCGGGCCCGAAGCCGCCGATCACCCCCTTGGCCTGGAGCCGGTCCAGCCGCGCCTGGACGGTGCCCCGGGCCACCTGGAGGCGGCGCGAGCACTCCAGCACGCCGATCCGCGGCTCCTCCGCCAGCAGCCGGATCAGCCGGCCGTCCAGGACGTCGATCGCGTCGTTGGCGGTACCCGGCGCGGCGGCCGAAGACGCTTGCCCAGGAGTGGAGTTGGGCGATCCGGTGGAGTTCGGGGAACTCGGGGAGTGGGCGGGGGGCATCGCGGGGCTCCGTCCTCCGGTGGGCATTCTGTACAGCGGTGCGGCCGATTCTCCCGCCCCGGCGCACACCTTGACCAGGAGGAAACGGAACAGTTGCGCGCCGGTCGGCCCGGCGCCACCCTCCAGCCACAACCCCGTGAGCCGGTCCCCACGCCGGCCCGCGGGGCAGACCGTGGTTGCGCACGCCCACCGGGAGGGCCGTCATGACCGACACCGCCGCCGAACCCCTGCTGTTCACCGCGGGCCTGGAGGAGCCCGACCTCGTCCCGATGGGGCACGCCGACGCGGTGGTCTTCGCCGTCGCCGACGCGGAGCGTGCGGCACGCCGCTACGCCACGGCGCTCGGCCTGCGCTGTACCGCCTACGCCGGGCCCGACACCGGCGAGCCGGAGACCGTCTCCTACGTGCTGCGCGCACCCGGGACCAGGTTCGTGCTGACCTCGCTGGTCCAGGTGATCGGGCCGCGCGGCCGGGAGCTGGCCGGCCACCTGGCCCGGCACGGCGACGGGGTGCTCGACCTCGCCGTCGGCGTTCCGGACGTCCACTACGCCTACGACTACGCGGTGGACCGGGGCGCCAGCTCGCTCGCCGAGCCCTACGAGGCTCACGACCGGTACGGGGTGGTGGTGCTGGCCTCGATCGGGGTGCCCGGCGGCACCCGGCACACCCTGGTCGACCGCTCCCGCTACCGGGGCCCGTAGTACCTGCCCGGGTACGTCCCCTTCGACCGGTGGTGACCGCCCGGGGGACCGCCGGGCGGACGGCGGTCAGCGGACGACCGTCTCCACCGTCGGCGGGTGGCCGTTCCAGGCGACGAAGACCGAGTTGGCCTGGTCGCCCTTGGTGAAGTCCACCCGCATCCACTGCGGGCCGTTCCAGACCTGCATCTGCCAGCCCGGGTCCGGGGTGGCGGAGACCAGCGAGGCGTTGTCCGGCCGGATGTCCAGGGCCACCTTGCCGCCGGGGACGGGGTAACTGCGCACGGTGGACGTGGCGGTCGGGGCGGCGGCCGCGGTCGTCGTGGCGGTGGTGGGCGCGGGACGGCGTGACGCGGGCGAGGTACCGGGCGCCGCCGCACTGCGCTGGGTGGTCGACGAGGCCGGCGCGGGCGTCGGGCCGGAGCTCTCCGGCCGGGGCGCGGACGGCTCCTGGGGCGGCGTCGGAACCGGCGCCGACGTGACCGGGGAGCGTGCTCCGCCGGCGGCCGGGGACGGCAGCGGCAGCGCCGTCGGCTGCTCGAACGCGGCGCCGGTCAGCACCGCGTGCACGCCGAACCAGGACAGCGCCACCGCCGCCCCGGTGGCCGCCGCCCAGGCGCCGAGCTGTACCAGTCCGTTCCGCATCGTGCGCACATCCTGCCGTATTCGGGGCCGCCGCAGGTGGGCAGCCCTGCTATTCAGCAGGCAACTTGCACAAAACACCAGGGGACGGAGCGAATCGGTCCGGAGCCGTCCGGCGGCCCCTCCCGGACCCACCCCGAGGTACAGACCACCGCACGCCGATGGCGTACCGTGCAGCCCCATGGCAACAGTGCTCGTGGTCGAGGACGACCCCTTCGTACGCTCCGCCCTCATCCGGCATCTGGCCGACACCGGTCACGCGGTCCGCAGTGTGGGCACGGCACTTGAGGCGTTGCGCGAGGTGGCCCAGGTCGGCTGCGACCTGGTGATCCTCGATCTCGGCCTGCCCGATCTGGACGGCAGCGAGGCGCTCAAGATGATCCGTGGCCTGACCAACGTGCCGGTGATCATCTCCACCGCCCGGGACGACGAGGCCGAGATCGTCCGGCTGCTCAACGACGGTGCCGACGACTACCTGGTGAAACCTTTCTCCGGGGAACACCTCAGCGCCCGGATGGCCGCCGTACTGCGCCGCCTCGGCGGCGGGACGGCCCCGGTCACCCAGGTGCTCCGGGTCGGCGGGCTCGCCATCGACCTCCAGCGCCGCGAGGCCACCCTGGACGGCCGGGCGCTCGACCTGACCCGCCGCGAGTTCGACCTGCTGGCCTTCCTCGCCGCCCGCCCCGGCGTGGTCGTGCCGCGCAAGGAGATCCTGGCCGAGGTGTGGCGCCAGACCTACGGCGGCGACCAGACCATCGACGTCCACCTCTCCTGGCTGCGCCGCAAGCTCGGCGAGACCGCCTCCAACCCCCGCTACCTGCACACCGTGCGCGGCGTCGGCGTCCGGCTGGAGGCGACCGGGCACCCGGCGGGGCCCGGCCCCGCCCCCACGGAGGGCCGGGCGTGAGGCGGTTCGGGCACTCGTTGCGCTGGGCCCTGATCAAGGCCGCGGTGGCCGGGACCACCATGGTCGCGCTGGCCTTCCTCATCCCGCTCGGGCTGATGGTCCAACAGACCGCGCGGGACCGGGCGTTCACCGCGGCCGAACGGCAGGCGGCGGCGCTCGGCCCGGCCCTCGCCATCACCACCGACCAGGGCGCCATCGCCCGTGCGGTGGCCAGTACCGACGCCGGTGCGCAGGGGCGGATGGCGGTCCATCTGCCGGCCCCGGGCCCGGTGCCGGCCGCGGACTCGCCCTCGCCGCCCTCGGCGCCGTCGAACCCGCCGTCGAACCCGCCGTCGAACCCGCTGCCGTCATCGTTGCCCTCCTCGCTGCCCTCCGAACCGTCCTCCGCCGGGGCGCCGATGATCGGGCCGGACGGCGGGGCGACCATCGGCGAGGCCCGTGCGCTGGCCGCCGACGTGGGCACCGCCGGCGGCCAGGGCCGCTCGTTCACCGTCGAGGTGCCCGGCGGCTTCGCCCTCCTGCAGCCGGTGGCCGTCGACACCGGCCGGACGGCCGTGGTCGAGGTGTTCGTGGCCGACGGCGACCTCACCCGCGGGGTCTCCACCGCCTGGCTGGTGCTGTCCGCGGTCGCGCTCGCCCTGGTCGCCATCTCGGTGCTGGTGGCCGACCGGATGGGCACCCGGATCGTCGGCTCGGCCCGCCGGTTGGCCGCCGCGGCCCGCTCGCTCGGCGGCGGCAACCTCGCCGTCCGGGTGCCCGTCGACGACCGGCGGACCGCCGGGAGCCCGGAGGAACTGCGCGAAGCCGCCCACGCGTTCAACACGATGGCCGACCGGGTCGTCCAGTTGCTCGCCGCCGAAAGGGAGTTGGCCGCCGACCTGTCGCACCGGCTGCGCACCCCGCTCACCGTGCTGCGGCTCAACGCCGCCTCGCTGGGCGAGGGCGACGCGGCCGACGCCACCCGGCACGCCGTCTCCCAACTGGAGCGCGAGGTCGACCAGATCATCCGTTCGGCCCGGCGGGCGCCCGAGGACGCGCCCGCCGTCACCGTCGGCTGCGACGCCGCCGAGGTGATCCGGGAGCGGGTCGGCTTCTGGTCCGCGCTCGCCGAGGACGAGGGGCGCCGCTGGCAGTTGGCCGGCGCCGACCAACCCGCCGGCGTGTCCGTCCAACGCGGCGACCTCGCCGCCGCCGTCGACGCCCTGCTCGGCAACGTCTTCCGCCACACCGCCGTCGGCACCGCGTTCTCGGTCGACGTGCTCGCCACCGACAGCTCGGTGATCGTGCTGGTCGGCGACGCCGGACCGGGCTTCACCGACCCCGAGGCCGCCCTGGAGCGCGGGCAGGGCGACGGCGGCGAGGGCTCCACCGGCCTCGGCCTGGACATCGCCCGCAAGCTCGCCGAGGTCACCGGCGGCGACCTCGCGCTCGGTCGCTCCGCCGGGCTCGGGGGCGCCGAGATCCGGCTGCGGCTGCAGGCCCGCCCCGACGGCGCCCCCGCCCGCGCCAGCCGCCGGCGCAGCCGCGGCACGCTGTTCCAGCGCTGAGCGGTCCCCGGCGCCGGGCGGCCCCGCGCGCCGGTGCCGCGCACCGGTGTCGCCCCTCTTCCTTAAGCGGGCCCTAAGAGAGCTGTACCCCTCGCTCAGCAGGCCCGTTCCGGCCCTCCCGCCCCACTAGCGTCATCCGCGCCGGTCACCCGACCGAGCCGGGTCACGCCGCCCGCGACGGGTCCATCCACCCGCGCCCGGCCGCCGCGACCCCGTCCGGCCCAGCCGTCCCCCGCGCCCTCCGGGCGGGAGGCGCCCCCTACGGAGGTACGCCCATGACGACCCAGCCCGAACGCCGCCGGGGCCGCCGCCGACGCAGCCGCAAGGGAGTCGTCCTCGCCTCCTCGGCCGTCGCCGCCGCGCTGGTCGCGGGCGCGGCCGTGGCCCTCGCCTCCTCGGCCAGCGCCGCCTCGCTCGGCGCCGTCTACACCCGCACCAGCGCCTGGGACGCCGGCTACACCGGCCAGTACCTGGTCACCAACCCGGCCGGCAGCGCGATCGAGGACTGGACGCTGTCCTTCGACCTGCCGGCCGGAGCGAAGATCGACTCGCTCTGGAACGCCACCTTCAGCGCCGACGGGCAGCACGTCACCGTCAAGCCCGAGGCTTGGAGCAAGCGACTGGAGCCCGGCCGGAGCCTGGTGGTCGGCTTCGTCGCCCAGGGCGCCGGCGCCGCGCAGGCGGAGCCCGGCAACTGCCTGATCAACAACGCCTCCTGCAAGGCCGGCGACACCGTGCCGACCCCCTCGGGCCGCCCGACGGGCACCCCCGGCACCTCGCCGACCCCGACCGGCACGCCCGTCGTGACGCCGACCGCGACGGCCACCGCCACCGCCCGGCCGACCACCGCGTCCCCGAGCCCCACCGCCACGACCAGGCCGACCACCCCGGCGCCGACCACCAGCGCCACCCCCGCGCCCACCGCCACCGCGACCGGCACGCCCGCCCCGGCCACCGGCGCCGGCTTCGCGCCGTACGTGGACACCTCGCTGTACCCGCCGTACGACCTGGTCGCCACCGCGAAGGCCACCGGCGTGAAGAACTTCACCCTCGCCTTCGTGGTCTCCGGCGGCGGCTGCACCCCGAAGTGGGGCGGCGTCAGCGAGCTGTCCGCCGACGCGGTGGCCGCCCAGATCGGCGCGCTGCGGGCGATCGGCGGCGACGTCCGGGTCTCCTTCGGCGGCGCCAACGGCAGCGAGCTGGCCCTCGCCTGCGCCACCACGGCCGACCTGACCGCCGTGTACCAGAAGACCGTCGACGCCTTCGGTTTGACCAAGGTCGACTTCGACGTCGAGGGCGGCGCGATCGCCAACACCGCCGCCAACACCCGCCGTGCCCAGGCCGTCGCCCAGCTGCAGAAGAACGCGGCCGCCAAGGGCAAGGCCCTGGACGTCTCCTTCACCCTCCCCGCGCTGCCCTCCGGCCTCACCCAGGAAGGCGTCGACCTGGTGGCCGACGCCAAGCGCAACGGCGTCGCGATCGGCGCGGTCAACATCATGGCGATGGACTTCGGGGACGGCGTCGCCCCGAACCCGCAGGGTCAGATGGGCAAGTACGCCATCGCCGCGGCCACCGCCACCCAGGCCCAGGTCAAGAGCGTGCTCGGGCTGGACGACGCGGCCGCCTGGCGCAAGGTCGCGGTCACCCCGATGATCGGGGTCAACGACGTGGCCAGCGAGGTCTTCACCGTCGCCGACGCCAAGCAGCTCGCCGAGTTCGCCGGGACCAAGCACCTGGCCTGGCTGGCGATGTGGTCCGGCACCCGCGACAAGGCGTGCGCTGGCGGTGCCAAGGCGTACGCCGACGCGAGCTGCAGCAGCATCGTCCAGCAGCCGCTGGACTTCACCCGGGCCCTCGGCGCCTACGCCGGCTGAGCCCCGCGATCCCTCCCCGGGACCCCGGCCGTCCGTGCTCCGCCCGCAACGGAGTACGGCCGGCCGGGGTGCACTTCCACCCGGGCGATCACGCTCGGTAGTCGGCTCGACCGGACCCGGTCGCCGGGCATCCGGTATCGTCGCTGGTTGGCCGAACGGTGGACGGAGCGAACAGTGACAGCGGTGCAAGACGAGCGCAGCGTGGTGCCGACGGCACCGGACCCGGCGCCCGGACCTCTGTCGGACCGCCTCAAGGACGCCCTCGGCGCGCCCGTGCGGGCCCTGCGGGAGGCACCGCGCCGCCCGCTGCTGGCCGTCTCCGCCGTGGCGCTGCTGTCCCTGGTGGTCTACGCCGTGGTGCGGCACTTCGTCCACACCTCGATGGTCGACATGATCGTCTACCGGGCGGAGGGCGGCGCCGTCGCCGACGGGACCGACCTCTACGCGCTGCGGGTCACCGAATGGAACCTGCCCGCCACCTACCCGCCGTTCGCCGCGATGCTGTTCGTGCCGACGACCTGGTTCCCGGTGCCGTTCCTGCGGGTGGCGATCACGCTCGGCAACCTCGGGCTGCTCGCGCTGCTCACCCACCTGTCGTTCAAGCTGGTCGGCTGGCCGCGCCGCGAACTGCGCCCGCTCGGCGTGATCCTGGTCACCGGCGGCGGCGTCTGGCTCGAACCGGTCTTCACCACGCTGCGCTACGGCCAGATCAACCTCGCGCTGGCCTGCCTGATCCTCTGGGACCTCACCCGCCCCGACGGCCGCCGCAGCAAGGGCGTCGCGATCGGCATCGCCGCGGGCATCAAGCTCACCCCCGGCCTCTTCGCCGTCTACCTGCTGCTCACCGGCCGGATCCGGGCCGCCTTCGTGGCCGGCTTCACCTTCCTCGGTACCTTCCTGCTCGGCGCGCTCGTCCTGCCCGACGCCACCTGGGGCTTCTGGACCAAGTACCTCTACGACTCCTCGCGGGTCGGCAAGACCGAGATCGTCGACAACCAGTCGGTACGCGGCGCCGTGGCCCGGCTGCTGCACACCGCCGAGCCCGGGACCGTCGCGACGCTGGCCGGCGCCGTGATCGCGGTGCTCGGCCTCGCCATCGCCGCCTGGGCGGCCTCCAGCTCCCGCTGGCTGCCGCGCGCCGAGGCGTGGGGCGTCTGCTGCGCCGCCGTCACCGCGGTCCTGATCTCGCCGATCAGCTGGACCCACCACTGGATCTGGTGCGTGCCCGTGCTCGCGCTGCTCGCCTGCGAGGCCGCGGTCGAGCAGGCCCGCCCGGCCGCCGTCCGCCGGCTGCGCTGGCGCGCGGCCTTCGGGGCGACGCTGATCGCCTTCTTCTCGTTCGGGATGTGGGTCGTGCCGCACCACGGCGACCTCGACCTGCACCTGTCGGCGGTCAGCCAGATCCCGGCCTCGGTCTACCCGCTCGTCGGGATCTGCTTCCTGCTGGCCTCGGCGCTACGGATAAGGGCGCGGCGGCGGGCCGCCGGCGCCCCGCTCGTCCCGCTGCCCGGGCAGCGCAGCGGCGGCGGCCGTCCGGGCCCCGCGCACGACCGTCAGCAGGCCCCCGCGGCCCGCTGAGTCGCCGGGGACTCCCGGGCCCACGGGCCCGGGGGTGCTCCACCCGGGGCCGCCGTGGGCGGGGGTCCCGCTTCCGGGGGTTCCGCGTCCGGGGCTGTCCCGCCCGGGGGTGCCCGGTGCCGGGGCGGCCGGGGTGGGGCGGCGCCGTGCGGCGCGGTCGCTCACGCGAGCAGCTCGGCGAGCGACCCGTCCATGTCCAGCGCGGCCAGTTCGCTGCCCGGCGGCACCAGCCGGTGCGCCCGCTCCAGCCAGGCGGCCACCACCGGCAGCGGGGCCTCCAGCAGGGCGTCCCCGGCGGGCGAACTCAGGGCCATGCAGAGCACGCTGCGCCGGCCCGAGCGGGTCGGCCAGATCCGCACGTCCCCCTGGCCGCACGGCCGGAAGGTGCCCTCCACCAGCAGCTCGCGGGCGAACACCCAGGTGACCGGCGAGCCGGTGTCCAGGTGGAAGGTGATGTGCACCGCGTAGGGGTCGTGGCTGCCGTAGGACAGTCGGGCCGGGACGGGGACGCTGTGCTCGGGGGAGAGCACCAGGTTGAGTTCCAGCTCGTGCTCGACCACGCTCGTCGCGCGCTCCATGATCGGGTTCCTCTCTGACTCCGGTTCGTGCCCGGTTCCGGGCCCTGTGACCTTGGAGAGCGCGGGTCGAGGGCGCTCTTACACATGTTTCCGAGATTTCTTGGCGGAGTTCCCGCGGGCGTGGGCGGGCCGTGGAGACCGTGGGGGAGCGGGCGCGGGTCCGCTGACGCGCGCCGTCCTCCTTATCCCGGGCGGACCCGGCCTGTCCGGCGATCGCGCAACTTGCCACCTTCGCGCCGCCGAGGTACTACCCTTTGTGACTGCCCCGCGACTGTCCGCCAATGAGGCGGTGTCCTCGCGCGCGCCGACGGGCGAAGCGACCTCCGCCGCCCGAGTCGCCGTCGCGTGGTCCGCCCGCCGGGTGCGCCGCAACGGCCCTGCCAGAAAGAAGACCCCATGACGGACCGGCCCTTCGCCGGCGGCGCGGAGACGGCCGTCGGCCCCACACCGGGGTACTACCCCGACCCCTCGGTGCCCGGCTTCGTCCGCTACTGGGGCGGTACCGCGTGGGTGCCGGGCACCAGCCGCCCGGCCCCGGCCGCGGGCGAGGTGCTGCAGCCGCCCCGGTTCGCGGCCCGCCGCGGCGGCGTGGCGGGTGGCGCGGCGGCCGGCGCGGGGGCTGGGCCCGGGGCGGGGGCGCGCTTCGTGCCGCCGCCGGCGTCGCCGGAGGCCCGTCCGCCGTCGTCCGCGGTGCCGTCTTCCGCGGTGCCGTCTTCCGCTGTACCTCCGTCCGTCGCGCCTTCGTCCGTCGCGCCTGCGCGTGCGGTGCCCTCGCCCGCGGTGCCGGCGATCGCCGGGATGTCCGGGGAGACCGGGCCGGTGTACCTGGACCAGACGGCGGGTGGGGCGTCGTTCAGCGTCGGGCCGCATCTGGCGGCCCGTGCGGCGCTGCGTCCGGCGGTGGCGCAACCGGCCGCCGGTGAGGAGGCGGCGCGCGCCGGGGAGATCCGCGACGGGGCCGCCGGGCGGGAGCGCGGCGGCACGGTCGAGGAGGCGGAGGAGGTCGAGGAGCAGCGTGCGGGCGAGCCGGGGGCCGTCGGCTGGCAGGTCGACCCGCGGGCGCAGCGTGGCCTGATGGAGACCGGCGGTGCGCCGCGCTGGGTCTCCTGGGGCGTGCTGCCGGGGGCGGAGCCGGACTCCGGCGCGGACGGGCCGGCGGAGGATCGGGCGGTGGGTGCGGCGCGGCTGTCCGGCGAGGCATCCGGCGAGCGGGCGGAGCCCGTCGCCGCGCCGGTGGCCGGGCGTGCTCCCGAGGCGGTGCCGGTGCCCGCGTCGGTGCCTGCGCCTGCCTCGGAGCCGGAGCCGGAGTCGGAGCCGGTGTCGGTGTCGGAGTCGCAGCCGGTGTCGGAGCAGGCCTCGGGGTCGCAGCCGGACGCTTCGGCCGAGTCGGCCGTCGCGGTGGTGCCCGCCGTCACGGTCCCCCGCACCCTCACCACCTCGTCCGCCGCCACCACCTCGTCCGCCGCCCCGGTCGCGGGGCCGGTCGGAGCCCCCGCTCCGGGCGCGCTCGCCGACCCGGCGAAGGCCGGGGCCGCCGTGCCCCGGCCGGCTCGCCGTCGTCCCCCCGCCCCGCTGCCCGCCGGGCTCGGACGCCGGCTGGCCGCCCGACTGGTGGACACCGCCGTCCTCGCCGTGGTCGCCACCGCGACCGCCATCCCGCTCGGCAACTCCGTGGTGTCCCACGTCCAGCAGAAGCTCGACCAGGCCAGGATGGCCAGCGCGCTGACCCGCCGCCAGGTGGACGTCTGGCTGGTGGACGGGGTGGTGCTGGGCAAGGTGGCCGTCCTGTTCGCCGTCCTCGCCTTCGTCGGGGTGCTCTACGAAGTCCTGCCGACCGCCCGCACCGGGCAGACCTTCGGCAAGCGCCTGGTCCGGATCCGGGTGGTCCACGCGGCCCCGTCGGCCGCCCGGGACCGGCTGAGCCTCGCCCGGTCGCTGGCCCGCTGGCTGGCCCGGAACGCCTCGGCGGTGCTGCTGCTCGGCCTGGTCTGGCCGCTGTTCGACCGCCCCGCCCGGCGCGGGTGGCACGACCGGATGGCGGGCACCCGGGTGGTCCGGGGCTGACCGCGGTACGCCGGAGGTTGCCGGGCGAAACGGACTAAATATCCGAAACTTAGCCAATCTGCAATGTTCTACTCGTTGAATGAGCACCCAGAACCCCTCAGGCTCCGAGCCGGAGGGGGGCGGTCAGCCCTCCTTCGACAAGCAGCCCCCGTCCCCGGGTGGCGGCACGCCGGAAGGTGCGCCGTCGGACCCGTCCGGAAACCCGCCGCCGTCCTCGACCCCGCCGCCCGGCAGTCCCTACGGCGACCGGCCCGGCGCGTACGGGGGCGACTACGGGGGCACCCCCGGCGGTTCGCCGTACGGGCAACCGCCGCACGGGCAGGACCCGTACGGCGGGCCGCCGTCCGACCAGCCACCGCCCGGATACGGGTCTGCGGGGCACGGCACGCCCGGCGCCGGGCCCGTCCCCGGGATGCCGCCGCTCGGCACCTGGCCGAACCGGATCCTCGCGCAGGTGATCGACTACGTCCTGGTGCAGATCGTGGCGATCGTCCTGGTGCTGCCCTTCGCCACGCTCAGCGACCGCTCGGGCGAGGCCGGCGCGTTCTGGCTGGCCTGCGGCCTCTACCTGATCTACGACGGCGTGATGCTCAGCCGGGACGGCCAGACCCTCGGCAAGAAGGCCATGAAGATCAGGGTCGCGATGCTGATCGACGGCAGCACGCCGCCACCGGCCGCCGCCTGGACCAGGGCCGCCGTCTTCATCCTCCCTGCGGTCATCTGCTGCGCGGCGCTCTGGTGGCTGATCGACGGGCTGTTCGGCGTCTTCGACAAGCCGTACCGCCAGTGCCTCCACGACAAGGCCGCGAAGACCGTGGTGGTCTCCACGGTCTGATCCCGTCCGCGTGTCCGGACCGCCCGGTGGTGCCGCCTCAGCGCTGCCGGGCGTACGCGTGCCCGGCCGGGGCCGGGGCGTCGGCTTGGCGGGGTGCCGCGCCGGGCGTGGCGGTGGTGCCGGCCGTGGCGGTGGTGCGGCGCTGCGCGGCGGTGGACAGCGACAGCAGCGTCACCAGCGTCCCGAGCGCGAGCGCGAAGCCCACCAGCACGGCGATCTCCAGGACGCCCGTGGCGCCCGAGACGGCCAGCAGCGCCACGGCGGCGGCGACGACGGTGCAGGTGCCGAGGCAGAACTGAGCGGTGGTCGGGCGCGGCATGGCGATCGGTCCTTCGCACGTCGGGGGAACGGGCGGGAAGCGGGGTGGAGCGGTGCCGGTGCTGGAAACCTCTCCACAACTCCTACCCAGTACGGCAGTTCGGTAAGTGCAGCCTAAGCCGCCGGATCCGGGGCACGGGGGGCGCACAGGCTCACTGCGGGGTCGTCCGCCCCACTCGGTACGGTGACCGGGACACATTCCTTGACACCCGACGCCCCAGGGGGAGACCCTCCGTGCCCATCCCCGCCGACTGGCCCGCCACCGAGGCCGAGGCGCTCACCGAACAGGAACGGCTGCGACCGCTCGTCCAGCCGTACGGCCCCGTCCCGGGGGCCGGGACCGAGGCCGACGACGCGCTGATCGCCGGTGTGGACGTCGCCTACGACGACGAGCGGGACCTCGTGGTCGCCGCCGCCGTGGTCCTGGACCGCGAGACCCTGGCCGTCGTCGACGAGTCGACCGCCGTCGGCCGGATCGCCTTCCCCTACGTGCCCGGCCTGCTCGCCTTCCGTGAACTCCCGGCCGTGCTGGACGCCCTGGCCGCCCTCCGCCGCACCCCCGGCACCGTGGTCTGCGACGGCTACGGCCTCGCCCACCCGCGCCGCCTCGGCCTGGCCAGCCATCTCGGCGTGCTCACCGGCCTGCGCACGCTCGGCGTCGCCAAGACCCCGTTCGTCTTCGACCACCACGAGCCCGGGGCCGCCCGCGGCGCCTGGACCCCGCTCACCGACCCGGCCACCGGGGAGGAGGTCGGCCGCGCCGTCCGGACCAGAGCCGGCGTCAAACCGGTGTTCGTCTCCGTCGGCCACCGGATCGGCCTGTCCGAGGCGGTCGCCACCACCCTGGCCCTCGCCCCGCACTACCGGCTGCCCGAGACCACCCGCCGCGCCGACTCGCTCTGCCGCCGCGCCCTCACGGCCCGACAGCGTGGAACATCCGTGAACTGACGGTCCGCCAGGACGTCGACCGCTTCGCCGCGAGCACCGTTCAGCTTGCCCCGCCCATGTGTTAGACATGTGTCTCCCGGAGCTGTGCACGACAGCGCGGGGCGGACGCACGGGGGAGGCGCCGGACGTGTCAACGGGGACCGGATCGACGGGCGGGGCCGGCGGCGGCTACCGCGTCGAAGTCGAGCAACTACGGGCCTTCGCCGCCCAGGTGAGGCTCCTGCTGGCCGAGTTCGAACGCCATGCCGACGGCACCCGCACCCACGGACAGAGCGCTGTCGGCAAGACCTCCTTCGGCACCTTCGCCGAGGCCACCGAACTGCACGGCCGGTACCAGACGATGCGCGACGGCCTGCGCGACGTGCTCAACCAGCTCCAGGAGGCCGTCGACGAGGCCCAGAAGAAGGCCGAACTCACCGCCACCAACTACCAGGAGCAGGAACACCGCACCGCCGGCAAGCTGAAACTCGGCGACGACGGCTGGTCGGTGGCGGAACCGTCCGCCACCAGCACCGCCGCCTACACCCGCACGGTGGCGCCGCCCCGGCACGACGGCGGGAAGTCCGAACGATGAGCGCCGACCGGGCACAGCCCCGCGGGAACGGAGGCGGCCACCGATGACGTACACCAACTTCAACGACTACAGCCACGCCGAACTCCGGAAGATGGCCCAGGCCCTCAACCCCGGAGAGGTGATGGCCGCCGGCGACCCCTGGCGCCGCGCCGCCGACACCCTCAAAGCCATCCGCGCGACCCTCACCCGGGCCAGCACCGAGGCCGCCGTCAGCTGGGAGGGCACCACCAGCGACGCCTTCCACACCCGCATGCTCAATCTCGCCGCCACCATCAACAACGCGGCCTCCTACGCCAACGACGCCGCCAACACCCTCAAGGCGATGTCCGAGGCCATCGCCAAGGCCAAGCACGACATGCCCGAGGAACCCAGCGGCTGGGACCAGGTCAAGGACGGCATCGGCGACACCGTCTCGTCCCTCTTCGGCGACGACGACGAGGACAGCAGAACGGCCATCGCCGAACAGCGCAAACTCGAAGCCGCCGCAGTGATGCAGACCCTCGCCATGCACTACCGCGTCGCCACCCCGATGCTGAAGCCACCACCGCCTTACCAGCCGCTCGGAAAGCTGGGCGACAATCGCGACATCGGTCCTCAAGACGATTCGAGCGGCTCGGCAGCGGTCGCCAGCGCGATGATGGCGGGTACCGGCCTCGGCGGTCCCACAATGACTCCGACCCAGGTCGGGGAGCAGCAGGCGCGGCCTCGGAGGACGTCCGAGCCGCCCCTGGTCAAGCGCCCCGTCTCGGCCGCTCCTCCCGCGCCCACCGATGCGGGGATCAAGGGCGGCACCGCGCAGACGCTTCCCAAGCCGCCCGGAACGACGAACTACGGCCCGGGAGTGGGTATCGATGCCGCGGTGGTGAACGCTCCCAACAACGCCACCAGCAACAACGTCGTGACAGCCGGAACACAGTCGTCCGGTGGCAATCCGGGTAGCGGGCCCGGAGGGCTTCCGAGGCCCACCGGGGCCGTCCCCGGAGGCGGGCCGTCCGTCGACCCGGGCGGGACGACCGCGGGTGCGAAGAGTGCCTCCGGAAGCGTCCAGGGCAAGGGCGCCGCCTTGGGTAAGGACCCGATGGGCCGGCCGAGCGTCGCTGAGAAGTCTGTGAACCGTAGCGGTCGAGCCGTCGGCGCCGGTGAGGTGTTCGGGAGCGGGACCGGGAGCGGAGCCGGTGGCCGTGGCGCAGGTGCGACCACGGGTGGCAGCAGGACACCGGGGCGCACCGGCGGTGTCATCGGTGAGGGCGGCCGTTCCAGCACCGGCGGGGGCGGTAGGTACGCATTCACCGAGGGAGGCTCGGGCCTGGGCGCCCGAGCCCGGGCGAAGGCCGACCTGGGGGTCGGAGGTACGAGCGGGGTGGCACCGGGAGTGCCGGTCGGCGAAGCCAGGCAGCGCAAGAAGAACGAGGAGAAGAGCTCCAAGCGCCCGGACTATCTGGTGGAGGACGAGGAGACCTGGGCGTCGGACAAATCGACCAATCCGAACGTGGTGGAATGAGCCTGTCCTCGGGGAGGACGGGTTGATCTGATCCGGTGCCCCGCAGATCGGTGATCTGCGGGGCACATCGCTGAGTGGAGTGACCAGATTTGACGAGCAACCGACTGGCGCGCAGTGCAGCGGCTATCGCCGCTGGGGGCTTGCTCTGGGCCACCTGCGCCACGCCGGCAGCGGCAGATCAGATCCGCGACAAGCAGTGGGCTCTGAAGACCTTCGAAGCCGAGAAGAAGGTCTGGCCCGTCAGCCAGGGCGAAGGCGTGATTGTCGGGCTGCTGGACAGTGGAGTCAGCCAGGAACACCAGGACTTGGCAGGGCAGGTCCTCCCCGGCGCCGACTTCTCCGGGGCGAACTCGGACGGGCGTGTCGACAGCGACGGCCATGGAACGTCGATGGCGAGTCTGATCGTGGGGCACGGGCACGGCGCTCAGGACGGAATCATGGGGCTGGCGCCCAAGGCGAAAGTCCTCCCCGTCAGACTGACGGCGAACGGCGAAGCGACAGGGCTTCAACAGAACAGCCTTGCGTCGGCCGTTCGGTTCGCGGTGGACCACGGCGCGAAGGTGGTCAATATGTCCATCGGCGGAGCGTCCCGATTCGACTCCGAGGTGCGCGAGGCCATCGGCTATGCCGCTTCCAAGGACGTCCTGCTGGTAGCCGCCGCCGGGAATACCGGAGGGGATCTGAAGGCAGTCTCGTACCCGGCCGCGTTTCCCGGAGTCGTCGCGGTCGGAGCCGTCGACGACGGAGGACGGGTCTGGGAGAGATCCACCTCGGGGCCCGAGGTCACCCTGGCCGCACCGGGGGTCGAGGTCTATCAGGCCACGGCCAAGTCCGCGTCGAGCTATGGCATCGGCAACGGCACCTCCGACGCCACCGCCTACGTCTCGGCCACCGCCGCGCTGATCAGGTCGAAGTATCCCGGGCTCTCGGCGGGGCAGGTCATCAATCGGATGATCAAGAGTGCGACGGCGCCGGGGGACGGGTCGGCGGTGCCGAACGCGCACTACGGGTACGGGATCGTCGATCCGGCCAAGGCGCTGGAGGCGAATCCCGCGGTGGACGGCGGGCCCAGGGCCAATCCGTTGCTCGGGCGGGCGGAGTCGCAGGGGGCTCCGCCGGATTCCGGGGCGGTGCCCGGCGACGGTGCCTCCGGGCCGCCGATGGCGGCGCCGGTGGCGGGGGCGGGCGGGAACGCGGGGGTCACGTACACGCTGCTCGGGGCCGGGGGGCTGCTGGTGCTGGTGGTCGCCGGGCTGGCGGCGCGGTTGGCGGCGCGGGCGCGGAAGCGGCGGCGGGCCGTCGCGGCGAGCCCCTATCCGTACCCGCCGCAGCAGCCGCCGCAGTGGTGAGCCGGGTGTGCGCGGGCGCCGTCCTCAGAGCCGGCGGTGCATGATGTGCAGGCCGACGTAGCCCTTCCGGGGGTGGTGGAAGGCTTCGGGGACGGTGGTGAGGATCTCGAAGCCCAGGGACTCCCAGAGGGCCACCGCACGGGTGTTGGTCTCCACGACGGCGTTGAACTGCATCGCCCGGTAGCCGTCGGCGCGGGCTTGGTCGAGGACGTGGGCGCCGAGGGCGCGGGCGACGCCCCGGCCGGAGTGGCGGGGGTCGACCATGAAGCCCGCATTGGCGACGTGGGCGCCGCCGCCGGCCTGGTTGGGGTGGCTCTCGGCGGTGCCCAGGACGGTGCCGTCCTCGTCGACGGCGACGAAGGTGCGGCCGGGGGCGGGTTTGCACCAGAGCGCGCGGGCCCGGTCCTCGGTGGTGTCGCGGTCCCAGCTGTAGGTCTCGCCGGCGGCGACGATCTCGCGGAGGAAGGCCCAGATGGCCGGCCAGTCGGCGGGGGTGGCTTCGCGGATGAGCATGGTGCCCAGCATGGACCCGGGCACCCCCGCCCGACCACGCGGGAGGCGTACGAGCGGGACGAGGCCGGGCGGAACGGCTGAGCCGGGCGGGACGGCTGAGCGGGACGGCGCGGCCGTGCGGCGCTGGCAGGATGTCGGCGGTCGGTGGCGGTCGGGCGGCTGGTGGCGGGCCGTTCCCCGCGGCCATCCTGGACGCATGACCAGCCCCGAGAACGCCCCCGCCCCGAAGGCTCCGGCCGCCGCCCCCGGAACCGTCGACACCCCCGACGCCGTCGTCCCGGACACCAAGGACTGGACCTGGGTGCTGGAGCGGGCCTGCCCGGACTGCGGCCTGGACTCCGGGGCCGTGGCCCGCGAGGCCGTCCCCGGGCTGATCCGGGCCAACGCGGACGCCTGGGTGGCGGTCCTGGCCGGCGACGGGGAGGCGCTGCGCCGGCGGCCCCGCCCGGAGACCTGGTCGGACCTGGAGTACGCCTGCCACGTGCGCGACGTCTTCCGGCTGTTCCACGTCCGGCTGAACCTCATGCTCGACCGGGAGGGCCCGGACTTCCCGAACTGGGACCAGGACGAGACGGCCGTCGCCGAACGCTACGGGGAGCAGCGGCCGGACGCCGTCGCGGCGGATCTGGCCGCGGCGGCGCGGATCCTGGCGGACGCCTTCGAGCGGGTCACGGACGGGCAGTGGCGGCGCACCGGCAACCGCAGCGACGGCGCGCGCTTCACGGTGGAGTCGTTCGCCCGCTACCTGGTCCACGACCCGGTCCACCACCTCTACGACGTGACGGGCGAGCGGGTCTGATCCACCGGTCGCGGGTCCGGGCGCCGGTACGCGGCGCGGCGGCCCGGCGCGAGGGCTCGGCCGGGGTCACCAGCCGGATGCCTCACGCAGCATGGTGCGGCGGAGTCGGCCGGCCACGCTGGCGGTGTCGGTGCCGATGACATCGGCGATCTCGGGTGCGGCGAGGCCGACCACGTAGTGCAGGATCGCCAGGTCGTCGTCGGCGGCCGGGTGGTCGGGTCCGGGCCGGCGGGTGTGGTCGCCGACCGTGCCGCGCAGGATCTGCCAGGCGTGCGCCGTGGGGTTGGAGCTGCCCAGCAACTCCCGCCAGTGGACGGCGATTTCAGCGAAGGCCTGTTGGACCGCGCCGTCCGCCTCGGTCTGGTCCGGCAGCCATACCCGGGCGTAGCTGAGGTACCGCGGTCGGTGCAGCTCGCAGAAGGCCGCGAACTCCAGCGGTACGGCAGGCGGTTCGTCGAGCCCCGGGGGAGGTTCGGCGGTGCTGTCATGACGGTTGGTCATCTCGGCTTCTCGGCAAGTGAGATGGGCTTCTGACGGTCGATCATCTGTGCTCACTCTACGGTAGGCGCTCGGTGCGCTGGGTGACCAATCGGATTGAATGCCCGGAACGCACCGCCGCTCGGCCGGTTCCGGCGGTGGCCGGATGCGGGCGGGCGGACGGCAAGGTGGCGCGGGGCCGGTGGTGGAGTGGGGCGCAGTGGTGCGGCAGGCGCGGATCTGAGTGCGTCGTGGCCGGTCAGCGGGGTGGGGCGACGGAATCGCGGGGCGGTTGATGAGCCACCGTAGGCGGTTCGGCGGCTCACGTCCACGCCATCGGCGTGAAGCCGCACGCGCGCAACCGGTCGCGCGCGTGGCGGGCCTGGGCAGGTGTTCGGACGGTCCCCGGGGCGGGTCGGCGAAGGGGTGGTGCGCTCGCGCCGCCGGGGGGCGGTGCCGGGTGGGAGCCGGCCGGCCGGGGAGGGGTCACGTGGGGCCGGATGGGGCCTGACGGAGTCCCCGGTGCAGCCCTGTGGGGCCGTGCGTGCTGGGCGGGGCCGTGCGGTGCCGGGCGGCGCTGTGCGGAGACGGTGGGGACGGGTGGACCGGGGCCGGGAGCGGGTCGAAGCGGTGCGGTCGGTGCTGCGGCGTCCAGAGCGGCCCCCCGAGCGGTCCGTCGGGCGGTGCCGCCCGGTCGGTGCGGTCGAGGCGGCGGGGCGGGCGGTCCGGCCCCCTCCGGCCGCCCTGTCCGTGTCGGTGGCGCTCCGGCGCCCGGTGCGCGGGCGCGTGACGCGGGTCGCTCGTCCGAGCGAACGTCAGCCGGTGCGCCCGGCCTCCGAAGTGGTGATCCGGCCGTCCGCCGCGGCGGCCCGTCCGAGCTGGGCGGGAAACGCCTCGACGGCCCGCCGCCGGGCCAGTTCGGCCGCCGCCGCAGCGGCTCCGGCGGCGCTCGCGGCCGGGTCCGGCCCGGTGGCGTCGTCGGTCCGTCGTTCGCGGCCGACCGCGGTGCGGGCGGCCTGGTCCTCGGCCGCCTGTCTCGCGGCCAGGTAGGCCTGGACGGCGGCCATCCCGTAGACGGGCTGGATCAGCTGGTGGCCCTTGAAGAAGGGCCTGGCCGGGGCGAATCCGGCGGCGACCACCAGGTCGCGGATCTCGGCTATCTCCGCCTCGCTGCGGGCGGTGAAGCGAACCTCCCAGCCCTTTTTGTACGTATGGCCCTGTTCGCCGCTGCGGCGGGCCGGGTCCGGCCGGCGGACGTATCCGGGCAGGCGGCCAAGGCGGAGCTGGGCCGCGCGGAGGCCGGCGGTCTCGTCACGTGACATGCACCAAGAGTAGGCAATCCGGGGAGTGGGAGTGACGTCCGGACGCGCTTCATCGTATGCCCTTGGTCACGCACGGTCAGACACCCTGGTGGTCGATCGGCATCGATCAATGATGACAAGTATATGAACGCCTATTACGCCGAATGAGTGAGGGTATGAGGACTTTAGTGCGGGCTGGTCCCGGTTTCGCGACGGTTGGGTAACAGTGCGTCAGGTGGCCGATGGTCGGTGCGGGCGGTTGGGGATGGTGTCGGCATGAGCTACCGGATCCCCTCGCCGCCGCCCTCCCTGGAGGAACTGGCGAAGCGTCAGCAGAACGTCATCACCGCCAGCCAGCTGCGCGCCCGGGGCGTGCCGGCCCGGGTGGTCACCGAGCACTGCCGCCGCGGCGGCCCCTGGCAGCGGCTGCTGCCCAGGGTCTACCTCCTGCAGTCCGCCGAGCCGACCCCGGAGCAGCGGATGTGGGCGGCCCTGCTCTACGCCGCGCAGAACGGGCGCGAGGAGGGCCGCCGGGAGGGCGCCGTGATCACCGGGACGGCCGCGCTGGCGCTCTACGGCTTCGCCGCCGTGCCCCGGCTGCCCGCCGTCACCGGGGTGGACGTCCTGGTGCCCCGCCAGCGCCGCCTGAAGGACGCCGGCGGGGTGCGGATCCGGCGCACCGAGCGGGAGCTGGTCGCCAGCTCGGTGCACGGTCTGGCCTGCGCGCCGGTCGCCCGGGCGGTCGCCGACGCGCTGCGCGAGTGGACGGCGGACGGCGCCGCGCCGGAGTTCGGCGAGGGCGTCGCGCTGCCGGTCCGCGCGGTGCTGCGGGAGGCCGTGGCGCGCCCCGGCATCCGGTGCACCGTCCGGGAGTTGGTCGCCGAGCTGACCGAGTCCGGGCTGGCCGCCGACCTGCGGGTGCGGGCCGCGCTGGACGAACTGCTGGCCGCCGAGCGGGAGGCGGTGCTGGAGCGGGTCGGCGCCCTGCTGGACGAGTGGCTGCTGCCCGCCCCGCTGACCGGTCCCGAGCTGCGGATGCGCGGCGGCACCTACATCGCCGTCCCGGACCTCTACTGGCCGCGGTCGGGGGTGGCGGTGGAGGTCGACTCCGAGCTGCGCTGCGTCAGCGAGGGGGAGGCCGCCTGGGTGCGCGCCGGCCAGCACCGGATGGAGTACCTCGGGGTCCGGGTGGTCTACCTCTCCGGTGCGCGGCTGGCCGATGAGCCGGAGGCCGTCGGCGCCGAGCTGCGCGAGGCCTTCCGGCAGGGCGGCACCGACGTGGTGGAGCTGCTGGTCACCGAGCGGTGAGCCGGCGCCGCTCCGGGGCTCAGCCCCGAACCGTCGGCGTCCCGACCAGTTCGACGCCGGCCGCCCGCAGCTCCTCCAGCGCGGCGGCGGTGGTCCGCGGCGACACGCCGGCCGTGAGGTCGAGCAGGATCCGGGTCGCGAAGCCCGCCCGGACGGCGTCCAGCGCGGTGGCCTTGACGCAGTGGTCGGTGGCGAGCCCGACCACGTCGACCTCGCTGACCTGACGCTCGCGCAGCCACTCGATCGGGCCGCGGTTGTTCTCGTCGACGCCCTCGAATCCGCTGTACGCCGCCGCGTAGGCGCCCTTGTCGAAGACCGCCTCGATCGCGCCGGAGGTGACGGAGGGCGCGAAGTTGGGGTGGAAGCCGACGCCCTCGGTGCCCGCCACGCAGTGCACCGGCCAGCTGTTGACGTAGTCCGGGTGGTCGGAGAAGTGGTCGCCCGGATCGATGTGGTTGTCGCGGGTCGCGAGGACGTGCTGGTAGCCGGCGGGGGACTCGGCGATCAGGTCGGTGATCGCGGCGGCCACCTCGGCCCCGCCGGCGACGGCCAGGCTGCCGCCCTCGCAGAAGTCGTTCTGCACGTCGACGACGATCAGTGCCCGGTGCATGGCTTGCATCCTCGGTGGTGTGGTGGGGGCGGTGCGCTGGTTCTCCGCGCTTCCGGTTGAACTCTACGGTCGACTGTAGGCAGTGGCACCCGGTGGCGGAAGGCCCGGGGAGCGCCCGGGCCCTCCGCCGCCGGCCGTGCGGCCCGCGCCGACCGGCGGTCAGACGATCAGTTCGGTCGGCAGCACCGGGTCGCCCTTGGACAGCTGGGTCGCCGACAGCGGCAGCCCGGCCAGGGCCCGGACGAGCCGCTCGCGCGCCGCGCCGAGCGGCTCCCGCCCGACCACCTCGCCGGCCCGCACCAGCGGTACCTGAAGGAGGTGCGGCTCCAGCTCGGCCGGGATCGGCCCGGTGCCGACCACCTCGGCCTCGGCGACGCCGTCCTGGTCGGGGCGGCGGGCCGCCCACTTGCGGCCGCCGACACTGCTCTTGGCGCCCGCCGAGCGCTTGGCGACCGGCAGCAGCGGTCCGTCCGGCACCTGGGCGCGGGCGACCAGCTTGTAGACCATCGCGCAGGTCGGGTGGCCGCTGCCGGTGACCAGGCTGGTGCCGACGCCGTAGCCGTCGACCGGGGCGGCGGCCAGCGCGGCGATCGCGTACTCGTCCAGGTCGGAGGTGACGATGATCCGGGTCTTCTCGGCGCCGAGCTCGTCCAGCTGACGGCGGACCCGGTGGGCCAGCAGGGTGAGGTCGCCGGAGTCGATCCGCACCGCGCCGAGCTCGGGGCCGGCCACCTCGACGGCGGTGCGCACGGCCTCGCGCAGGTCGAAGGTGTCGACCAGCAGGGTGGTGCCCCGGCCCATCGAGGCGATCTGTGCCCGGAACGCGTCCCGCTCGTCGTCGTGCACCAGGGTGAAGGCGTGCGCGGCGGTGCCGGTGGTCGGGATGTCGTAGGTGAAGCCGGCCTCCAGGTCGGAGGTGGCCGCGAAGCCGGCCACGTACGCGGCGCGGGCGGCGGCCACGGCGGCCTGCTCGTGGGCGCGCCGGGCGCCCATCTCGATGCACGGGCGGCCGCCGGCGGCGGCGGTCATCCGGGCGGCGGCGGCCGCGATCGCCGAGTCGTGGTTGAGGATCGAGAGGATCACCGTCTCCAGGATCACCGCCTCGGCGAAGCTGCCCTCGACGGTGAGCAGCGGCGAACCGGGGAAGTAGACCTCGCCCTCCGGGTAGCCGTGGATGTCGCCGGTGAACCGGTAGTCGGCCAGGAAGCGCAGGGTGTCCTCCTCGACCACGCCCTGGCCGGCCAGCCAGTCGAGCTGCGCGCTGGTGAAGCGGAAGTTCTCGACGGCGTCGAGCACCCGCCCGGTGCCGGCCATCACGCCGTAGCGGCGGCCGGCCGGCAGGCGGCGGGTGAACACCTCGAAGACGGAGCGGCGGTGCGCGGCTCCGCTGCGCAGGGCGGCCTGCAACATGGTGAGCTCGTAGCGGTCGGTGAGGAGCGCGGTCGAACCGGCCGCGCGCACTGAAGTGGCGTCCATGGGGATGATGCTACTACCACTTAGCGTCAGATTGACGATTTCTCGTCGGGGGTGTTCGCGGACCCCGGGTCGGAATCGCCCGGAGGTTCCCCGGATGGCAGCATGGGGGCTGAAGGGGTATGTGCGGGAAGAACCGGCGAGGAGGACCCAGCGGTGAGTGTCGCGCCCGTGGAGATCGAGCGCCCGGAGGTCGAAGGCCTGCCGGTGGCGGAGCCGGACACGCCCTGGGTGACCATCGTGCACAACGACCCGGTCAACCTGATGAGCTACGTCCAGTACGTGTTCCAGGCCTACTTCGGCTACCCGAAGGACAAGGCCCGGAAGCTGATGATGGAGGTGCACAGCAAGGGCCGGGCGGTGGTCTCCAGCGGATCCCGCGAGGAGATGGAGCGCGACGTGCAGGCGATGCACGGCTACGGGCTGTGGGCCACGCTGCAGCACGACTGACCCGCGGACCGCGTCCCCGCACCCCACCGAAGACGACGAAGACGGGCTGACCGATACAGATGGCTGGGTTGTTCGAGAGTGCCGGCGGCGGGAGCGCGGCGATCGCGCTGGACGAGCTGGAGGCCTCCATCCTGCGCTCGCTGGAGGTGCAGATGCTGGAGCTGATCGGACCGGGCCCGGGTGGGGACTCCGACGACCCGCTCGCCGCGCTGTTCGCGGACGGGCCGACCGAGGCCCCCGCCGACCCGGCGCTGGCCCGGCTCTTCCCCGACGCCTACGGCGACCCGGAGAAGCCGGACGACGCCGAGGCCAGGGAAGCCGCCCGGGAGTTCCGCCGCTACACCGAGCTGGACCTGCGGGCCCGCAAGCGCGAGGACGCGCTGCAGGTGGTCCGCGCGCTGGACGGTCTCGGTGGCGAGGGCGGCGTGCTCAAGCTGGCCGCCGCCGACTGCCTGCGCTGGCTGGGCGCGCTCAACGACCTGCGGCTCACCCTGGGGGTGCGGCTGGAGGTCGAGGAGGAGGACGAGCAGGGCCTGTACGACCTGCCGGACAGCGACGAGCGCAAGCCGCTGGTGATGGCCTACCTGTGGCTGGGGGCGCTGCAGGAGTCGCTGCTGGAGGCGATCGCGGACTGATCCCGCCCCGCTGCCGGGCCGCCGTGACCCCCCGTCCGCATGCTGGACGGGGGGTAACGGCTTTTCCGCTCAAAACGGGCGGAATCATATGACGACATGCTCAAATGTCGCTCAGATGAACACCGCTATCCGGAACCTGCGTGGTACGACTGCTCCACCCCACGAGACCCACCCAGGACGGTGCACCATGGCCGAACAGATCTACGACGAGGTCGTCGACTCCAAACCGGACGAGGAGGGCTACGAGCGGGGTCTGGGCAGTCGCCAGATCCAGATGATCGCCATCGGCGGCGCCATCGGCACCGGGCTCTTCCTCGGCGCCGGCACCGCGATCTCCAAGTCCGGACCGAGCCTGATCCTCTCCTACGCCGTGGCCGGCGTGGTGATCTTCGTGATCATGCGGGCCCTCGGCGAGCTGCTCACCTACCGCCCGGTCGCCGGCAGCTTCGCCGAGTACGCCCGGGAGTTCCTCGGCCCCTTCGCGGGCTTCGTGACCGGCTGGACGTACTGGCTGTTCTGGGTGGTCACCGGCATGGCCGAGACCACCGCCGCCGCCGTCTACGTGAAGTTCTGGGCGCCCGGCATCCCGCAGTGGCTCAGCGCGCTCACCTTCCTGGTCATCCTCTACGGGGCCAACCTGATCTCGGTGAAGCTGTTCGGCGAGATCGAGTTCTGGTTCTCGATGGTCAAGGTCACCGCCATCATCGGCATGATCCTGATCGGCATCGGCGTGCTGACCCTCGGCTTCAGCGACGCCGGTGACACCGCGTCGATCACCCACCTCTGGGACAACGGCGGCTTCTTCCCCAAGGGGATCGGCGCCACCGTGATGACCCTGCAGATCGTCATGTTCGCCTACCTCGGCGTCGAGCTGGTCGGCGTCACCGCCGGTGAGAGCGAGAACCCGCAGAAGACCCTGCCGCGCGCCATCAACACGCTGCCCTGGCGGATCGCGCTCTTCTACATCGGCGCCCTGGTGATCATCCTGTCGCTGGTGCCGTGGACCGAATTCCAGCCCGGCGTCAGCCCGTTCGTCGCCGCCTTCGGCAAGATCGGCATCCCCGCCGCGGCCGGCATCATCAACTTCGTGGTGCTCACCGCGGCGCTCTCCTCCTGCAACTCCGGCATGTACTCCACCGGCCGGATGCTGCGCGACCTCGCCCTGCGCGGCCAGGCCCCCGGCCGGCTCACCAAGCTCAACTCCCACCGCAGCCCCGCCGTCGCGATCACCCTCTCCTCGCTGCTGATGGGCGCCGGCGTGGTGCTCAACTACCTCGTCCCGGCCAAGGCGTTCGAGTACATCACCTCGGTGGCCACCGTCTGCGGCCTCTGGACCTGGGCGGTCATCCTGGTCTCCCAGATCCGCTACCGGAAGGCCTGGAAGGGCGGCCACCTGCCGCCCCCCGGCTTCAAGGCGCCCGGCGGCCTCTGGAGCAGCTGGGCCGCCCTCGGCTTCCTCGCCCTGGTGATCGTCCTGATCGCCCTCGACAAGGACAACCGCATCTCGCTGTACGTCTTCCCCGGCTGGGCCGTCCTGCTCGTGGTCGGCTACCAGGTGCTCAAGCGCCGCCGCCCGCAGGCCGTCCACGCCGTCGCCCACGACCACCTGCACGCCCGCAACGGCAACGGCGGCGGCCACTGAGCCGCCCGCCGTCCGCCTCCCGGACCGGCGCCGACCACGCCCCGGACGCTCCGGCGGACACCCGCCGGGGCGTGGCTATCCTGACCGCATGCTGACCATCACCCGAGAACTGCGCGACGCCATCGTCGCCCACGCCCGCGCCGACCACCCGGACGAGGCCTGTGGCGTGGTCGCCGGACCGGCCGGCAGCGGACGGCCCGAGCGGTTCGTCCCGATGCTCAACGCCGCCCGGTCGCCCACCTTCTACGAGTTCGACTCGGGCGACCTGCTGAAGCTCTACCGCGAGATGGACGACCGGGACGAGGAGCCCGTGATCGTCTACCACTCGCACACCGCCACGGAGGCCTACCCCTCGCGCACCGACGTGAGCTACGCCTCCGAGCCGTTCGCCCACTACGTCCTGGTCTCCACCGCCGACGGCAACGGCCCGGACGACCCGTACCAGTTCCGATCGTTCCGCATCGTGGACGGCGCGATCACGGAGGAAGACGTCCAGGTCGTCGAGGCCTACCAGCCCTGACCGGCACCCCCCTGGGCGCGGCCCGCCGACCGTCCGAGCGACGGCGGCGGGCCCTGCCGTCTCAGCCACAGAAACGGAAACATCCGGATTCCGAGACGGGCATGTCGGAGCGAGCCCGGGAATCTATACGATGAGCCCATGCGTTCCGTCGATGTGAGCACTCAGGCCCCGGGCACCCGCCTCGTGGCGCGCCTGCACGTCGACCTGTGCCGGCTCGCCAGCGCGATCTGTCCCGGCACGCCGGCGCGCTCGCGCTGAGCCGCCCGCCCCAGGCCCGCCGCACGCCCTGCGCACCGGGCCGGACCCGACCTGCCGCGCCCGCTGCGGCCTACCCACCTCACGACTCGCACAGGAGCGCACCCATGGCCATCGAGGTCCGCATCCCGACCATCCTCCGCACCTACACCGACGGCGCCAAGGCCGTCGAGGGCACCGGCAGCAACCTCGGGGAACTCTTCCAGGACCTCGACGCCCGCCACCCGGGCATCGCCGCCCGCCTGCTGGACGGCGGCGAGCTGCGCCGCTTCGTCAACGTCTACCTCAACGACGAGGACGTCCGCTTCCTGGAGGGCATCTCCACCGCCCTCGCCGACGGAGACAGCGTCACCATCCTGCCCGCCGTGGCCGGCGGCGCCCGCTGACCTCCGGTCCTCCCGCCCGCCGGCCGCGCGGGCGGGAGGACCGCCGCACCCGACCCTCACCGCCGTTGCCGGAGGCACCCCTTGCGTTACGACAGCCCGCTCGAAGCCGTCGGCAACACCCCGCTGGTCCGCCTGCCCCGACTCTCCGCCGCCGTCCCCGGCAACACCGACGGCCTGGTGACCCTCTGGGCCAAGCTGGAGGACCGCAACCCCACCGGCTCCATCAAGGACCGCCCCGCGCTGCACATGATCGAGCGCGCCGAGGCCGCCGGGCTGCTCACCCCCGGGTGCACCATCCTGGAGCCCACCAGCGGCAACACCGGCATCTCGCTCGCCATGGCCGCCAAGCTCAAGGGCTACCGGATGGTCTGCGTGATGCCGGAGAACACCAGCGAGGAGCGCCGCGAGCTGCTGCGCATGTGGGGCGCGGAGATCATCCCCTCACCGGCCGCCGGCGGCTCCAACACCGCGGTGCGTATCGCCAAGGAGATCGCCGCCGAGCATCCCGACTGGGTCATGCTCTACCAGTACGGCAACCCCGACAACGCCGGCGCCCACTACGCCACCACCGGCCCCGAGATCCTCGCGGACCTGCCCTCCGTCACCCACTTCGTGGCCGGCCTGGGCACCACCGGCACCCTGATGGGCGTCGGACGGTTCCTGCGCGAGAAGGTGCCCGGGGTGCGGATCGTCGCCGCCGAGCCCCGCTACGACGACCTGGTCTACGGCCTGCGCAACCTCGACGAGGGCTTCGTCCCCGAGCTGTACGACGCCGAGGTGCTCACCACCCGCTTCTCGGTCGGCTCCGCCGACGCCGTCCGCCGCACCCGTGAACTCCTCCAGCAGGAGGGCATCTTCGCGGGCGTCTCCACCGGCGCCATCCTGCACGCCGCGATCGGCGTCGGCCGCAAGGCCGCCACCGCCGCGGAGCGCGCCGACATCGTCTTCGTCGTCGCGGACGGCGGCTGGAAGTACCTCTCCACCGGCATCTACACCGCCGAGTCGACCGAGGCCGCGGTCGAGGCCCTGCAGGGCCAGCTCTGGGCCTGACGGAGGCTCCGGGCCCGTCCCTGCGGCCCGGCCCGGCCCGGCCGGACGCCCCTAGCCCGAGACCGCCTGCCGGGCCCGGGCCCAGATCCGCCCGTCGACCACACCGGCCCGGCGGCGGAAGGCCGAGAGCGGCACCTCGCGCAGCTCGTCGGTCTCCAGCCAGCTGGTCCGCCCCTGGCGGTCGCCCACCGAGCCGGGCGGCAGCGCCAGCACGCCCGGCCGCTCCGCGTGGTGCTTGCTGGTGATCTTCGCGACGGTCGCGGTCCGGCCGCCGACCCGCAGCACCAGGCAGGGGCGGTCCTTCGCCCCCGGGCCGTCCTCGAACGGCACCTCCGCCCACCAGATCTCCTGCGGCGCCGGGCCCGGGCGCCCCTTCGCCGGGCGCGGCCGCGGCGCCGGCCGGGTCGGCGCGGGCCCGCCGCGGGCCCGCCGGACCAGTACCGACACGACAACGGCCAGCAGCGCGGCACCCGCCACGGCCAGCAGCACCCAGAAGCCAGTCATGCGCCAGACCGTACCCGGCACCCGGCCGGCCCCACCACCACGACGGCTGTGACAGTCGGGCATTTGTCCGTTCCCTGCTCCCGGTTCGTCACGGAATGACCACGGAGTCCGTTGTGCGCAGGATGCCGCTCCCGGGGCCCGGAAAGCTGATCACGCACGTCCCCCCTGCACCCCGAGGTGACCCGTGAGCCGCAGCACCGACCTGTGGTCGTACGCCGAGATCGCCCGCCACATCAACGTCCAGCCGGAGACCGTCCGCAACTACCGCCGGCACGGCCTGCTCCCCGACCCCGATGCCGTCGACGGCAACGGACACCCCCGCTGGCACCCCGACACGATCAAGGCCTGGGCCCGCCGGCGCCCCGGCCACCGCTGAACCACCGCACCGAGCCGCCCCCGGCGTTCTGGTGATTCCAGCCACAGCCCGGCACGGAGACGGGGGCAAAGTGCCCCTCCGCCCTTACTCTCGACACGCGAACGCAGTGCTACCCGCCGGTTCACCGGCCGGTACTGCCATTGACCAGCAGCAGCCGAAACGTGTCGGGGCGGAGGGGCTCGGATGAAACTGACCGTGGTGGGGTGCTCGGGGAGCTTCCCGTCCGCCGACTCGCCGTGCTCCAGCTACCTCGTGGAGGCCGACGGCTACCGCGTCGTGCTCGACCTCGGCAACGGCGCGCTCGGCGCCCTGCAGAAGTACGTCAGCCTCTACGAGGTCGACGCCGTCCTGCTCAGCCACCTGCACGCCGACCACTGCGTCGACCTCTGCGCCTACTGGGTCGCCCGCAACTACCGGGCCGAGGGCTGCCCCGACCCGCTGCCCGTCTACGGCCCCGCCGGCACCGCCGAGCGGATGGCCCGCGCCTACGACATGCCCGAGAACCCCGGCATGAAGGGGGTCTTCGACTTCCGGACCCTCACCCCCGGCGCCTTCGACCTCGGCCCGTTCCGGATCGAGGTCGCCCAGGTCAACCACCCCGTCGACGCGTTCGCCTTCCGACTCGAACACGCCGGCCGCACCCTCGTCTACTCCGGCGACACCGGCGAGAGCGCCGCCCTCGTCGAACTCGCCCGCGACAGCGACCTCTTCCTCTGCGAAGCCGCCTACATCGACGGCCGCGACACCTACCGGGCCGTCCACCTCAACGGCCGCGAGGCCGGCGAACACGCCACCGCCGCCCGCGCCCGCCGGCTCGTCCTCACCCACATCCCGCCGTGGACCGACGCCGAACACAACCGCCGGGACGCCGCCGCCGCCTTCGCCGGACCGGTCGACGTCGCGAGAGCCGGCGCCGTCTACGACCTCTGAACGCTCACCCCACCGGCGTCAGCCAGCGCCGGTAGCGCGGGTCCTCGCCGGAGACCGCCGCCTCGTACGCCTCGCGCAGCCGCTCCGTGACCGGGCCGGGGGAGGACGGCAGCTCGCGGTCGTCCAGTGACCGCACCGGCACCACCCCGGCCGCCGTCCCGCACAGGAACACCTCGTCCGCCGCGTAAAGGTCCGAGCGCAGCAGACCCTCCACCCGCACCGGCACCCCCAGACCGGCGGCCAGCTCCAGCACCGTGTCCTGGGTGATCCCCTCCAAGGCGCCCGCGCTCGACGGCGGCGTCCGCAGCACCCCGTCACGCACCAGGAACACGTTCTCGCCGGTGCACTCGCTCACCGAACCGTCCGACCCCAGCAGCAGCGCCTCGTCGTACCCCGCGTCGCTCGCCTCCCGGCGGGCCAGCACCGAGTTCAGGTACGGCCCGGTCGCCTTCGCCGCAGGCGGCACCGCGTTCGGGTCGTTCCGCCGCCAACTGCTCGTCTTCACCCTGATCCCACCACCGCCGTCCGGCAGTTGGGACTGCCACTGCCAACTCGCGATCGCCGTGGTGGTGGGCGAGAAGCGCATGTCCAGGCCCATCGAGCCGTACCCCAGGAACGCGAAGTGCCGCAGATAGCACGACCGGTGGCCGTTCGCCCGGACCAGCTCCACCGTCGCCTTGGTCAAATCCTCCACACTGTAGGGGAGTTCCATTCGCAGCATCCGCGCACTGCGGTCCAGCCGGCGCAGGTGCTCGGGCAGCCGGAACACCGCCGGACCGTCCGCCGTCTCGAACACCCGGGTGCCCTCCAACACCCCCGTGCCGTAGTGCAGGCCGTGCGTCAGCACATGCGTCCGCGCCTGCTGCCAGGGCACCAGCGCGCCGTCCATCCAGATCGTCGAAGCCTCGGGAAGAGCCATGGCCCCATCCTGGCCGCCGCCGGACCGCGGCCGGGCCCTCCCGGCGCTGCCGCAACCGGACATGACCGGGAGCGGAACCGGCCCGCCGCCCCGCCCCTCGGAGACCCCGGCCCGCCGTCTCGGTCCTCGGGAAACCCCGGCCCGCCCGCGCCCGGCCTCACTACGCTGCGCCGATGGAGCGCATGGAGAGTGCGGCGCGGGCCGACCACCCCGCCGGCGGCCCCGACCGAGACGCCACCCGGCTCTACGCCCGGCTGCTCGCCGAACCCGGCCGCCCGGCCGCCGACCTCGGCCTCGGCTGGGACGAGCCCCGCCTGGCCGCCGCCACCGCCGAACTCCGCGCCCTCGGCCTGCTCCAGCCCACCGCGGCCGCCGGGGCGGACGGCACCGGCACGGCCGGACACGCCGCCGTCTCCGTCGACACCGCCGTCCGCCAACTGCTGCTCGACGCGGACACCCAGGTCACCGCCCTCGTCGAGGCCCTGGGCCGGGCCCGCGACTCCGTCGACCGGCTGCACACCGGCTACCTGCCGGTCCAGCACCGCCGGCCCGGCGGCGCCGCCCTCGAACTCGTCCGCGGCGCCGACCGGATCGCCGCCCTGCTGGAGGACGCGGCCCGCGGCGCCCGCACCCGGGCCCTCTCCCTCCGGCCCGGCCAGGACCTCTCCGGCCCCGCCCTGGCGGGCAAGTTGGCCCGCGAACGCCTCGCCCTCGACCGCGGCGCCGCCCTGCGCTCCGTCTACCCGGCCGCCGCGCTGCGCCGGCCCGCCGTGCTCGCGCACGTCCGGGAGCTGACCGGGGCCGGGGCGCGGATCAGGGTCGCGCACTCGCTGCCGCTCCGGCTGATCGTGGTCGACGCCCGGCTGGCGGTCCTGCCCGCGCCGGGCGACCTGTCGGACGAGGTGTCCGAGGACGGGCCGGACGCGGCTGCTCCCCGGGTCCGGGGCCGTGCGGAGGCCGCCGTGGTGGTCCGCGAGCCGGCCCTGGTCGCCCTGGTCGCGGAGCTGTTCGAGTACTTCTGGTCGGCGGCCTCGGCCCCGCCGGAACTGCATCCGGGGGCGGCGGGGAGGACGGACCGTCATGACGTGGTGCTGCGGCTGCTCGCGGCCGGGCTGACGGATGCCGCGATCGCCCGGAAGCTGGAGGTCTCCGAGCGGACGGTGCGCCGGCTGGTCGCCGAGCTGACCGCCGACCTGGGCGCGGAGAGCCGCTTCCAGGCCGGCGTCCACGCGGCCCGCCTCGGCCGGATCTGAGGCCGTTCCGGGCGGGGCGCCCGCTCGTCCGAGGCGCTCAGCGCCGCCCGGGGACGGGCAGGCCGAGGTGGTCGCGCAGGGTCGTCCCGGTGTACTCGGTGCGGAACACCCCGCGTTCCTGGAGCAGCGGCACCACCTGGTCCACGAAGTCGTCCAGGCCGCCCGGCGTGAGGTGCGGGACGAGGATGAAGCCGTCCGCCGCGTCGTTCTGCACATAGGCGTCGAGCTGCTCGGCGACCGCCGCCGGGGTGCCGATGAAGGACTGCCGTCCGGTCACCTCGATCACCAGCTCGCGGCTGCTGAGCCGCTTCTCGGCGGCGACCGCGCGCCACCGGGCGGCGATCTCCAGCGGGTCCCCGATCCTGGTCCGGCCCTGGACGACGGTGCTGTCGACCACCGGGTCGGCGGTGGGCAGCGGGCCGTCCGGGTCGTGGTCGGACAGGTCGATGCCCCAGACCTGCTCCAGGTAGGCGATGGCGGTCCGCGGTCCGACCTGGGCGCGGCGGATCTCGGCGGCCCGCTCGGTCGCCTCCTCGTCGGTGTCGCCCAGGACGTAGGTGACCCCGGGCATGATCTTCAGCTCGTCCGGCTTGCGCCCGTACGCGGCCAGCCGGCGCTTGACGTCGGTGTGGAAGGCCTGGCCGGCGGTGAGGGTCGAGTGCCGGCTGAAGATGATGTCGGCGGTGGCGGCGGCGAACTCCCGGCCCTCGTCGGAGTCCCCGGCCTGGATCACCACCGGGTGGCCCTGCGGCGGGCGCGGCAGCGACAGCCGGCCCTCGACGTCGAACTGCGGGCCGCTGTGCCGGACCTGCCCGCCGTCCCAGAACTCCCGTGCCAGCTGGACGAACTCGGCGGCCCGGGTGTACCGGTCGGCGCGGTCGAGGAAGCCGCCGCGGCGGAAGTTCTCGCCGGTGAAGGCGTCCGAGGAGGTGACCACGTTCCAGGCCGCCCGGCCGCCGGAGAGGTGGTCGAGCGACGCGAACCGGCGGGCCAGCTCGTACGGCTCGTTGAAGGTCGCGTTGACGGTGGCGGCCAGTCCGAGGTGGGTGGTGACGGCGGCCAGCGCGCCGAGCACGGTGATCGACTCGGGCCGGCCGACCACGTCCAGGTCGTGGATCAGGCCGTTGACCTCGCGCAGCCGCAGGCCCTCGGCGAGGAAGAAGAAGTCGAACCGGCCGCGCTCGGCGGTCTCCGCGAGGTGGCGGAAGGAGGCGAACTCGATCTGGCTGCGGGACGCCGGGTCGGTCCAGACCGTGGTGTTGTTGACGCCCGGGAAGTGCGCGGCGAGGTGGATCTGCTTCAGCGGTCGGTCCGTCATCGGGTCACCTCGGCGTGGGCGGCGGCGGTCGCCGTGGGAGCGGCGGGAGCGGGAGTGGCGGGGGCGTACCGGTTGGCCGGGCGGGCCAGGCCGAGGTGGTCGCGCAGGGTGGTGCCGGTGTAGCCGGTGCGGAACAGGCCGCGCTCGCGCAGGGCCGGGACGACGTGGTCGGCCACCGCGGCGAGGTCCCGGGCCGGGTCGGCGGGAACGAGGTGGAAGCCGTCGACGCCGCCGCCGCCCTCGGTGACCTCCTCGATCAGCGCGCTGATCGAGGCGCCGTCGGGGAGGTCCGCGGTGAGCCGGGCGAGGATCCGCAGGCCCTCGCCCGCCCGCAGCCGCAGTTCGGTGGCGGCGGTCAGCCGGGCCGCCGGGCCGGGGGCGTCCAGCAGGACGACGTCCGCGTACCGGGCGGCCGTCTCCACCCGGGCCCGGCTGCCGGCGGGGGCGCCCGGGGCGAGGTCGGCGGCGGAGACCGGGACGGCGATCACCGGTCGGCCCTGGGGCGGGCGAGGGGTGATGGAGGGGCCGCGGACCGAGAAGTGCGGGCCCGCGAAGTCGATGTAGTGCAGCTTGCCCCGGTCGATGAACCGGCCGGTGGCCACGTCGCGGATCTCCGCGTCGTCCTCCCAGCTGTCCCAGAGCCGCGCGGCGACCTCGGCGGCGTCGGCCGCCTCCGCCCAGAGCTCGTCGGCCGGGGCGACGCCCTTGCGCCCGAAGGCCCGGGCCTGCGCCTCGGTGTCGGAGATCCCGATCAGCCAGCCGGCCCGGCCCTCGCTCACCCAGTCCAGGGTGTTGACCGATATCGAGGTGTGGAACGGCTCGGTGTGCGTGGTGGTGACGGTCGGGACCAGGCCCAGCCCCCGGGTCAGCGGCGCGAGCCGGGCGAAGGCGGCGAGGGCGTCGAGCCGGTGCGGCTCGGGTGCGTAGGAGTCGTCGAGGGTGACGAAGTCGAGCGCGGCGCGCTCGGCGTGGCGGGCGAGGGCGGTGAAGTGCCCGGCGTCGAAGCGGCCGGGGCTGTCGACGGCGGCGGACAGGTGCAACTGGCGCGGCATGGCGTGGCCTTGACTTTCCTCGTGCGTGCGCTGCTTCATCTTCGTTTCGCGCACGGGACGCAGCTGGGTACGTGGCGGTGGCCCGGGTACGGGCCGACACGAGAGGCGGGGAAGCGGGGGCCGGGGCGCGGCGGGAGGTCAGCCGGGCGGCGGCGGGGGGAACGGACGGGTCAGGCGCAACACGCGGCCGACCACACACGACCGAAGTCGATGTGGCAGCGGCTGACCAGGATGCGCGGCGCGTTCACCGCCTCAGTTGACCAGCGCGGTCGCCGGTTCGTCAACCGTCGTCCCACCGGTCGGGCGGTGGCCGCGGGCCGGGCCGGGACGCGCGACGGCCCCGCCCCGCCGCTCGGGGGAGCGAGCGGCGGGGCGGGGCCGTGGGGTGGTGCGGGTCGTTCCTCGGCGTCAGGCCTTGGTGACGTCCTCGATCTCCTCGTCGTCCTCGCGACCGGGGGTCTTGAGGTTGAACTTGACGATCGCGAAGCGGAACAGGAAGTAGTACAGCGCTCCGAACACGAGACCCAGCGGGATGATCATCCACGGGTCGGTGGCCTTGTTCCACGCCAGCAGGTAGTCGATCAGACCACCGGAGAAGGTGAAGCCGTCGTGCACGCCGAGCGCCCAGGTGACGGCCATCGAGACGGCGGTCAGCAGCGCGTGGATCACGTACAGGACCGGGGCGATGAAGACGAAGGAGAACTCGATCGGCTCGGTGACACCGGTCACGAAGGAGGTCAGCGCCAGCGAGAGCATCATGCCGGTGACGGCCTTGCGGCGGTGCGGCTTGGCGGTGTGGGCGATGGCGAACGCGGCGGCCGGCAGGGCGAACATCATGATCGGGAAGAAGCCCGACATGAACTGTCCGGCGGTCGGGTCACCGGCGAAGAAGCGGGTCAGGTCGCCGTGCACGACGGTGCCGTCGGGCTTGGTGAAGTCACCGGTCTGGAACCAGGCGTAGGAGTTCACGAACTGGTGCATGCCGACCGGCAGCAGACCGCGGTTGACCAGGCCGAACGCACCGGCGCCGAACGCGCCGGCACCGATCAGGGAGTCGTTCAGGCTCTTGATGGCGTCGCCGATCGGGCCCCAGGTCAGGGCGAAGACCACACCGACGGCGGTGCCGACGAAGGCCATGATGATCGGGACCAGGCGGCGGCCGTTGAAGAAGCCGAGCCAGTCGACCAGCCGGGTGCGGTGGTACTTCTGCCACAGCACGGCCGAGAGGAGACCGATCACGATGCCGCCGAGCACGCCCGGGTTCTGGTACGTGGCGGCCGCGTCCTTGCCGGGCAGGACCTGGGCCTCGGTGACCGGGAACGCGGTCAGCACGTTCTTGTACACCAGGAAGCCGACGAGGGCCGCGAGCGCGGTGGAGCCGTCGGCCTTCTTGGCGAAGCCGATCGCGATGCCCACCGCGAACAGCAGCGGCAGGTTGTCGAAGACGGCGCCACCGGCGGTGTTGAACACCGCGGCGACCTTGTCCCAGCCGAGGCCGTCCTTGCCGAACACGTCGTCCTGGCCGAGCCGCAGCAGCAGACCGGCGGCGGGGAGAACGGCGATGGGCAGCTGGAGGCTGCGGCCGATCTTCTGCAGACCCTGCAGCAGGTTCTGGCCGAACTTCTTGGTGGGGCTTGGCGTGGCCGGAGCCGCGGCGGGCGCCGGTGCCTGCGCAGACTGACTCATGGGGGTGGGTTCCTAACGGCAGGGCGGGTCGGTCGGGGGGTAGGTGCACAGAGGGGCCGAACCGCGAACTGGTCTACACCACACGTGGTGTAGACCAGTTTTGTAGCACGGGTGGAGAAGGGGGGGAAGCCCTGAAAGCGGTGCTGGTGAGAAGCGCTATGAAATCGAAACCTACTTGCGGATCGACGATCATGATTACCCGCCGTGATTGGGATTTTGGCTATTTGCGCAACAAAAAGGCCGGGGCAACCCCCGGCGGGCCCGGCGCCCCCGGACGGACGGCCGGGAGGGCGGCGGCAGCCGGCGGGCGCGGGCGGCCGGACGCTCCCGCCGGGCGCCGCCCGCCGCCGGGCCGGGGGCGCCGCGGGTGCCGGACGGCCGGGGTGCGGCCGGTGCCGGGCTCGCGGCGAGGGGCCGGTGCGATGTGCCGGACCCCCCTGAACCCGCCGCGGCTATTCGCCGCCGCATTGCGACCGGACTCGGCGGCCGCCCTCGCCGGCTCGGAGAAACCAAAGGCGAAGCCGGTGGGCGAGTACGGTGACGCATTGCCGCGCGGTGCGCCGCGCGGCGGCGGTGATCTTCCCCCCACCCGGGGCGCCGGCTTCGCCGGCGACCGCCCGTCCGGCCGCCGCCGGGGCGCCGAGGCCCTGTCCCGGCCGGGCCCCGGGCCGTCGGGCGCCGGGTGCCGGCCCGGCGCCCCGTCGGCGGCGGGGCCGGTCGCCGAATTTCCCGGACCGGTCCGGGAATGGTTTTCCGGCCGGGACCATCGTCCTTTCACGAATATGCCGAAGGCCCTCGGGCCAAGGGTCCGAGGGCCTATTCCGGCGGGCGTCCGGTGACGCTCGGTTTATGCCTTGGTCACGTCCTCGACCTCGTCGTCGTCCTCGCGTCCGGGTGTTTTCATGTTGAATTTCACGATGATGAACCGGAAGAGCGCGTAGTACACGACGGCGAAGCAGAGCCCGATCGGGATGATCAGCCAGGGCTTGGTGGCCAGGCTCCAGTTGATCGCGTAGTCGATCAGGCCGGCCGAGAAGCTGAACCCGTCGTGCACCCCGAGCGCCCAGGTGATCGCCATCGAGGCGCCGGTCAGCAGCGCGTGCACCGCGTACAGCGCGGGCGCGACATAGGCGAAGGAGTACTCGATCGGTTCGGTGACGCCGGTCACGAAGGACGTCAGGCCGACCGAGAGCATCAGCCCGTAGATCTCCTTGCGGCGGTGCGGCTTGGCCGCGTGCGCCATCGCCAGCGCCGCCGCCGGCAGGGCGAACATCATGATCGGGAAGAAACCGGAGGTGAACTGGCCCGCCGTCGGGTCACCGGCCAGGAAGCGCGGGATGTCGCCGTGCACGACCATGCCGTCGGGCTTGGTGAAGTCGCCGAACTGGAACCAGACGAAGGTGTTCAGCAACTGGTGCATGCCGATCAGCAGCAGTACGCGGTTGGCCACGCCGAAGATGCCGGCGCCGCCCGCGTCCAGGTCGGCCAGCCACTGGCTCACGTCGTTGAAGGCGCGGCCGATCGGCGGCCAGGCCCAGACCGCCAGCACCGCCAGCAGCATGCCGACCACGGCGGTGATCATCGGGACGAGCCGGCGGCCGTTGAAGAAGCCGAGCCAGTCGACCAGCCGGGTGCGGTGGTAGCGCACCCAGAGCCACGCCGACAGCAGGCCGATCAGGATGCCGCCCAGGACGCCCGGGTTCTGGTAGGTCGCGGCGGCCGACTTGGCCGAGGTGAAGTCCACGCACTGGTTGCCGACCAGGACGGTCGGCAGCTTGCAGTCCTCCGGGAAGGCGTGCAGCACGGCGTAGAAGACCAGGAAGCCCACCACGGCCGCCAGCGCCGTGGAGCCGTCCGCCTTCTTGGCCATGCCGATCGCGACCCCGATGCAGAACAGCAGCGGCAGGCCGAGCGAGGAGTCCAGCAGAGCGCCGCCGGCCGCCGCGAACACCTTGGCGACGTCGTCCCAGCCGAGGCCGTCCTTCCCGAACACGTCGGGCTGTCCGAGCCGGTTGAGGATGCCCGCCGCCGGCAGCACGGCGACCGGCAGCTGGAGCGAGCGGCCCATCTTCTGGAGTCCGCCGTAGAAGGTGTGCCACCACGTGGTCCGCGGGGCTGTGGCGCCTGCCGAACTCATCCTTCGCCCTCCGAGAGCAGTTGCCGAGCGCTGGCCCCCTGGGGGACCCTCGGACGGGGCTCAGGAACACCCGGGGCGCTTCCTGCGTTCATCGGAGTACACATATATTGGTGTAGACCACTTTGGGAGGCAGGCCGCGCGCACCGGGGCAGAGGCCCCGCTGATCGTCATCCTCGGACGAAGATCCAGACCGTGCGCGCCGGAATGGGCCAAAAGTGGACTAACGTGGCAGATCGGTCCAACTCGGGTGATGCTGGTCGCGCTGCGGCGCAGCGCGACGGCAGCTGAACCCGCGTCAGCACCGACAGCGACGACCCCGGCCGGCGGCCGGGGCACCCCGCACAGCGCAGGACGGCACCCGGCAGAGCAGCCGACGGGCCGAGACAGAGGGAGAAATCAGATGGCCAGCAAGGCTGAGAAGATCGTCGCCGGTCTGGGCGGCATCGACAACATCGAAGAGGTCGAAGGCTGCATCACCCGCCTGCGTACCGAGGTGAAGGACGCCTCCCTCGTCGACGAGGCCGCGCTGAAGGCCGCCGGCGCCCACGGCGTCGTCAAGATGGGCACCGCGATCCAGGTCGTCATCGGCACCGACGCCGACCCGATCGCCGCCGACATCGAGGACATGATGTGAGCTGAGCCCACCAGGCTCGGCACCACCAGGCTCGGCACCACCCGGCCCGCCGCCCCCCGTGGGCGGCGGGCCGGCGCCGTCCGGCGCACCGGGCACAACCGTTCGGGCACCCCGCCACGGGCCCGCCGGGCACCGCCGACGACCCGTCCGACCCTGCCGGAACCATCCGACCGGACCGACTACGCTCGGTGCCTATGTCACGCATCGACGGCCGCACCCCCGACCAGCTCCGCCCCATCACCATCGAGCGGGGCTGGAGCAAGCACGCCGAAGGCTCCGTCCTCATCTCCTACGGCGACACCAAGGTGCTGTGCACCGCCAGCGTCACCGAAGGCGTCCCGCGCTGGCGCAAGGGCAGCGGCGAGGGCTGGGTCACCGCCGAGTACTCCATGCTCCCGCGCGCCACCAACACCCGCGGCGACCGCGAGGCCGTCAAGGGCCGCATCGGCGGACGCACCCACGAGATCAGCCGCCTCATCGGCCGCTCGCTGCGCGCCGTCATCGACCACCGCGCCCTCGCCGAGAACACCATCGTCCTCGACTGCGACGTCCTCCAGGCCGACGGCGGCACCCGCACCGCCGCCATCACCGGCGCCTACGTCGCCCTCGCGGACGCCGTCTCCTGGGCCCGCGAGAAGAAGATCCTCCGCGCCAAGGGCCAGCCCCTCACCGGCGGCGTCAGCGCCGTCAGCGTCGGCATCATCGACGGCGTCCCGACGCTCGACCTCCGCTACGAGGAGGACGTCCGCGCCGAGACCGACATGAACATCGTCTGCACCTCCGACGGCCGCTTCGTCGAGGTCCAGGGCACCGCCGAGGGCGCCCCCTTCGACCGCGCCCTGCTCGACCAGCTCCTGGACCTCGGCACCCTCGGCTGCGCCGAGCTGGACGAGATCCAGCGCAAGGCCCTGGAGGGCTGAGCCCGCCACCGGTGCCCGAAGGGGCTCCGGCGCGTGGCCGAACCGCGACACCAGCGCTGTACAGGCCGGGCCCGGAGCCCTTACGGTTCCCGCAGCACCCCGTTGTGGGAACCGCGCACCCCCGGGGGCGCGTCATTCCGTTCCGGAACCCGCGCACCCAGGAGGACCGGATGCCCCAGAGCATCGCCCGCCCCGCCACCCTCGCCGTGGCCGGCCTGATCGCCATCCTCCCGCTCAGCGCCGTCAGTTGCTCGGCCGCCCAGAAGGCGCTCGACTGCGGCAACACGGCGGTCCGCATCACCGGGGACATCAGCGACGTCACCACCGCCTTCAACAACGCCAGCAACGACTCGGCCGCCGCCGGCCAGGCCCTGCAGAAGCTCAAGAACGACCTCGACGACCTCGGCAAGAACTCCAAGAACACCGACGTCGCCAAGGCCATCACCGACCTCAACACCCAGGTCGGCAAGGTCCAGCAGGCCATCAACGACAAGCAGGCCCCCGACCTGAAGCCGCTCGGCGACGCCGCCGGCAACCTCACCCAGGTCTGCACCGGCTGACGTCCGGTTAGGGTGGGTTCATGTCCACCCGTCTGATTCTCGCCACCCGCAACCGGAACAAGGTCGCCGAGCTCCGCGCCATCCTCGGCGAGGCCGGCCTCGACGTCGAACTGGTCGGCGCCGATGCCTACCCGGAGATCCCGGACGTCCGCGAGACCGGCGTCACCTTCGCCGAGAACTCGCTGCTCAAGGCACACGCCCTCGCGCAGGCCACCGGCCTGCCCGCGGTCGCCGACGACTCCGGCCTCTGCGTCGACGTCCTCGGCGGCGCCCCCGGCATCTTCTCCGCCCGCTGGGCCGGCAAGCACGGCGACGACCGCGCCAACCTGGACCTGCTGCTGGCCCAGCTCGGCGACATCGCCCCGGAGCACCGCGGCGCCCACTTCTTCTGCGCCGCCGCCCTGGCCCTGCCGGACGGCACCGAGCGCGTCGTCGAGGGCCGCCTCCTCGGCACCCTGCGGACGGCCCCGGCCGGCGAGGGCGGCTTCGGCTACGACCCGATCCTGGAGCCCCTGGGCGAGACCCGCACCTGCGCCGAACTGACGGCGGCGGAGAAGAACGCCATCAGCCACCGCGGCAAGGCCTTCCGCGCCCTGGCCCCGGTCCTGAAGGACCTGCTGGGCTGAGAAGCCGCGGGAACGACGACGGCCCTCTCGCCTTCGATTCGAAGGGGAGAGGGCCGTTTCGCTGGGTACGCCCGGTGGGACTCGAACCCACGACACTACGGACCTAAACCGTATCTCTCTAGCCAGCTGGAGTACGGGCGCATGCCAGGTCCAGCCTACCGGCTCCCCGTCCAGCAGGCCGCACCTTTTCCGGCGGTGGGTCCTCCTACGCGGCGGCAGCCTCCGGCGGCGTGTTCCGGTTCCTGTTCCGGCCGCAGTAGGTCGGCGTGATGGAGTGACAGTTGGGGCAGAGCAGGCGGAGGTTGTCCCGCCTGTTGTCGAGCCAGTCGCCGTTGATGTGGTCGACCTCCGGGGTCATGGGGTGTCCGAGCCAGGTCGGCGGGGCGCCGCACATCTCGCAGACGTCGGGGTGCCCGATGTGCACGAGCATCGCCCGCAGGCGGTCGCCCGGAACTCGCTGACTCCCCGGCGGGCGTCGGACGAGCAGGTCCGCGGGCGTGCGTCGCGGTCCGGTCCTCCGGCCCTTGTTGTGGGCCCGACCGGTGAAGTGGGAGGTGTCGAGGCGGTGGAACGCGATGCTCTCCCGCAGCAGCGTCCGGGAGCTGCCGCAGTCGACCATCCCCAGGGCGAGGATCACGCCGCGGAGGCTGCGGTGTTCTGCCACGGCGTGTTCCAGCGCGCCCTTGGCGACGGCCCCGACCCTGTCGCGGCCGTCGCCCCTGAAGGTGAAGTGGGTGGTGTCGATGCCGAATTCGACCAAGCGCCGCTTCAGGTACGAGTAGAGGCTGTCGTACGGAGTGACGCCGAGGTGGGCCATCATCGCGTTGATGCTGTCGCTGTGGGCCGCGGCTTCGGCCAGGATTTCGCGCGGGTAGCGGCGGCGCCCGTAGTCGGGGCGGCCCTCGTTGAAGTGCGTGGTGTCGATCCCGTAGTGCCGCAGCCGCTTGCTGAGGTAGCTGTGGGTGCCGCCCGCCATCGGCACGCCGAGCCTGCGCATCATGTCGTTCACGCTGGTCGACTCGGCGGCGAGTGAGGCCAGCAGCTCACGGGTGTACTTGACCGGCATGGTCGTCCCCCTTCGGGCCTGTGTGCGCCCGTCCCCCGTGGGGGCGAACGAGTGGGGGGCGGGGTGGTTACGGGGTCACCACCAGTACGTCGGGTAGGTGCGGCGGGTGAGGCGGGCGGCGGCGAGGCCGGTGGCGGTGAGCAGCAGGGTGGCGAGGAGCAGGAGGGGGAGGAAGCGGGTCGGGTCGGGGGCGGTGAGGGTGACGATGACGGCGGTGGCGGCCGCGGGGGAGTGGGGGGTGCGGGCGAGGGTCATGGCGCCGAGGGCGAGGCCGCCGGCGAGGGCGGCGGACCAGTAGGCGGGGGTGGTGGCGGCGAGGACGGCGTAGCCGGTGAGGGCGGAGACGAGTTGGCCGCCGATGACGCTGCGGGGTTGGGCGAGGGGGAGGGCGGGGGCGCCGGCGATGAGGGCCATGGAGGCGGCGAGCGGGGGGATGAGGAGGGGTTGGCGGGTGAGGGTGCCGAGGGCGGCGAGGGTGAGCAGGGCGGTGACGGCGGTGGCGGTGGAGGTGAGGACGGCGGTGGGGGCGGGTCGGGCGGGGGCTTGGCTGGAAAGGGTCATGGCGAAGGCATTTCCTAACGCTTGAGACGGCAGGCAAGCGTTAGTCTGCAGGGCTTGGCTAACCGGTGGCAAGTGGCGTTACCGTTAGGCATGGGCATGGTGGAGCGTGGCGCGGTGGACGAGATGCCGGTCGGCGGTGAGCATCTCGCGCTGGATCTGGTGAACAGCACCTTCGTGCGGGGTGGTCTGCGCGGGCACCTGGTGGACGTTCTGGTGGAGCCGTCGGACCTGGCGGTCTGGGTGGACCGGCACGCCGTCGAGCTGGATCTGGCGAGCGTCCCGGCCGGGTCGCCGGGGCCGGCGGAGCTGGCGGCGTTCCTGGAGCTGCGCGGGGCCCTGCGGGCGGTGCTGACGGCGGTGGTGGCGGGTGAGCCGGCGGGGGCGGCGGAGGTGGCGGTGGTGAACGCGGCGGTGCGGGCGGCGCCGGGGTGGGTGGAGCTGGGGCCGGGGGCGGCCGCCCGGGGGGTGCACCGGACGGCAGCGGGGGAGCGTGGGGCGGTGCTGCTGGGGCGGGTGGCGCAGGCGGCGGTGGAGTTGCTGACGGGGGATCGGCGGGAGCTGGTGCGGGCCTGTCCGGCGCCGGGCTGCATCCTGTTCTTCCTGCAGCGGCACGCGCGTCGGGCGTGGTGTTCGACGGCCTGTGGGACGCGGGTCCGGGTGGCCCGGCACAGTCGTCGGCATGCGGACGGCTGACCGACGGGTATCGGCCGTTCGACCGGTGTTGTTGGGGATTTGATTACCAATTGGTACAGACCTATTGACCTTTGTGGTTCAGACCACATAGCTTCAGCGCCAATCTGCATTCCCCCACGTGCGTGCTCCCCCACAGGCATGCGCCGACACTCTCTCCCGGAGGACCGAGTGTTGATCCGAAGCACGGCCGAGCGGCGTCCCACCGCTGCCCGGCATTCCAAGAACCCGGCCGCCCGGGCGGGCATGGCCTCGCTGGCGGCCGCCGGCCTGGCCGGCCTGCTGATGGCGACGCTGGGTGCGGCGCCCTCGCAGGCGTCCGCCACCGTCGACAACGCGGCCTGTCGGCCGGACGGCATGTACCAGACGCCCGGGGTGGACGTCCCGTACTGCAGCGTCTACGACACCGAGGGCCGCGAGAAGATGGGCGCGGACCACCAGCGCCGCGTCATCGGCTACTTCACCGGCTGGCGTACCGGCAAGGACGGGACCCCGCCCTACCTGGTGAGCGACATCCCCTGGGACAAGGTCACCCACCTGAACTACGCGTTCGGGCACGTCGGCAGCGACAACAAGATCTCGGTCGGCACCGACAACGACAAGAACGAGGCGACCGGGATCTCCTTCCCGGGCGTGCCCGGCGCCGAGCTGGACCCGTCGCTGCCCTACAAGGGCCACTTCAACCTGCTGACGAAGTTCAAGAAGCAGCACCCGAACGTCAAGACCATGATCTCGGTGGGCGGCTGGACCGAGACCGGCGGGTACTTCGGCGACGACGGCAAGCGCGTCAACTCCGGCGGCTTCTACTCGTTGACGGTCAACCCGGACGGCAGCGTCAACCAGGCGGGCATCGACGCCTTCGCCAACTCCTCGGTCGACTTCATCAAGAAGTACGGCTTCAACGGCGTCGACGTCGACTACGAGTACCCGACCTCGATGAAGGACGCGGGCAACCCGCTGGACTGGCAGCTCGCCAACGGCAAGCGGGCCTCGCTGGCCAAGGGCTACGCGGCGCTGATGAAGACGCTGCGCGAGAAGCTGGACCGGGCCGGCGCCGCCGACGGCAAGCACTACCTGCTCTCGGTCGCGGCCCCGTCGTCCGGTTACCTGCTGCGCGGCATGGAGACCTTCCAGATCGCGCAGTACCTGGACTACGTCAACATCATGTCGTACGACCTGCACGGCGCCTGGAACAAGTACGTCGGCCCGAACGCCTCGCTGTTCGACGACGGCAAGGACGGCGAGCTGGCGGCGGCCAACGTGTACGGCACCGGCCAGTACGGCGGCATCGGCTACCTGAACGCCGACTGGTCGTACCACTACTTCCGCGGCTCGATGCCGGGCGGCCGGATCAACGTCGGCCTGCCGTACTACACCCGCGGGTTCAAGAACGTCACCGGCGGGACCAACGGCCTCTGGGGCACCGCGTCCGCGACCACCTGCCCGGTGGGCGCCGGGCTGACCTCGTGCGGTGACGGCGCGGTCGGCATCGACAACATCTGGAACGACAAGGACGACGCTGGCAAGGAGTCCCCGGCGGGCTCGAACCCGATGTGGCACGCGAAGAACCTGGAGAAGGGCATCGTGCCCGACTACCTCTCCAAGTACGGCGTGACCGACACCGCCCTGCAGGGCACCTACACCCGCAACTACAGCTCCACCCTGGTGGCGCCGTGGCTGTGGAACGACACCAAGAAGGTGTTCCTCTCCACCGAGGACGAGCAGTCGGTGGCCGCCAAGGCGGACTACATCGTCAACCAGGGCGCCGGCGGCGCGATGATCTGGGAGCTCGCGGGCGACTACAGGTGGGACGCGGCGGCCAACGGAGGCAAGGGCCAGTACGTGCCCGGCTCGACGCTGACCTCGCTGATGTACGACAAGTTCAAGGCGGCCTCGCCGTACAACGCGACCCGCTCGACGATCGCGCTGCCGCAGCAGACCCTGCCGGTCGACGTGTCGTTCACCAACTTCGCGCTGGGCGACTCGAACTACCCGATCAACCCGAAGATCCACATCGTCAACAACTCGACGCTGACCCTGCCGGGCGGGACCGAGTTCCAGTTCGACTACAGCAACTCGGCCCCGGGCAACGCCAAGGACCAGTCCGGGTTCGGGCTGACCGTCATCAAGCAGGACAACCCCGGTCCGGGCAACGTGGGCGGCCTCAAGGGCACCTACAACCGCGTCTCGGTGAAGCTGCCGGGCTGGCAGTCGCTGGCGCCGGGCGCTTCGGTGGACCTGGACTTCGTCTACTACCTGCCGGTCTCGACGCCGTCGAACTGGACGGTCAACGTCGCCGGCACGCTGTACGGCCTGAAGGGCGACCTGACCCGCGGCAGCACGGGCGGCGGCACCGCGACGCCGACCGCGACGCCGACGGTCACCCCGACCGTGACGCCCACGGTCACGCCGACCGTGACGCCCACCGTGACCCCGACGGTCACGCCCACGGTGACGCCGACCGTCACGCCGACCGTGACGCCCACGGTGACCCCGACCGCGACCCCGACCTCGGGTGCCTGCACGGGCGCGCCGGGCTGGGACGCGGGCACCACCTACGCGTCCACCACCAAGGTGTCCTGGAAGGGGCACTACTACCAGAACAAGTGGTGGACCAAGGGCGACGACCCCAGTGCCAGTGGCTCGTGGGGTGTCTGGAGCGACCTCGGGGCCTGCTGATCGGTCGATCCGATGAGCGTGGCTCGCTGAGGTGAGAGACGCGGTGGCGGTGCACCCGGTCGGGGGGTGCGCCGCCACCGCTTCGTTTCCGCCCCCGAGGGGGCGGCCGTCAGGCCGCCTCGACCTTGAGGTCGCGCAGCAGCTTGGCGACGTGGCCGGTGGCCTTGACGTTGTACAGGGCGTGCTCGACCTTGCCGTGCTCGTCGACGATCACGGTCGAGCGGATCACACCGGTGACGGTCTTGCCGTACAGCTTCTTCTCGCCGAACGCGCCGTAGGCCTCCAGCACCTCCTTCTCCGGGTCGGAGAGCAGGGTGACCTTGAGGTCCTCGGCCTCGCGGAACTTGCCCAGCTTCTCCGGCTTGTCCGGCGAGATGCCGATGACGTCGTACCCGGCGCCCGCGAAGACCTCCAGGTTGTCGGTGAAGTCGCAGGCCTGCTTCGTGCAGCCGGGGGTGAGCGCGGCGGGGTAGAAGTAGACGATCACCTTCCGGCCGAGGTGGCCGGCGAGGGACACCTGGTTGCCGTCGGCGTCGGACAGGCTGAAGGCGGGTGCGGTGTCGCCGGGCTGGAGACGCTCACTCACGGGGGACTCTCCTGGTGCGTGGACGGGTGGTCGTACCACGGTCAACTTACCTCCGATGGTGGGTGGGGCCGCGCGGGCCGGGGCGGCAGCTGACAAACTGGGTCAGTCGCACAGGACAACATCAGTGAATTGGGGTGGCCCGAGTGGGCGAGGCGAGCACGAAGGACAAGTCGGCGCGGACGACGGCTCAGATCGAGGCGGACATCACCCGCACCCGCACCCAGCTGGCCGCGACCCTGGACGAGCTCGCCATGCGCGTCCACCCGAGCACCATCACGGCCCAGGTCAAGGCGAAGGCCGTGGCCTCCGTGGAGGAGAAGGCCGGCCGGGTGTACGTGGCGGCCAGCGGGCTGGTCGAGCAGGCCAGGGCGCAGTTCGTGGACGAGAAGGGGCAGCCGCGCAAGGAGCGGATCGTGCCCGCCGCGCTGGTCGGCGTGGGCCTGGTGCTGCTGGTCGCCTCGGCCCGCAAGCGCCGCAAGGGCTGAGGGGCGGGGTCCTGCCGGGCCGGGTGCCACCGCACCCGGCCCGCCGGATGCCGGTCCGGGGTCACGCGGGGCGCCGCGGAGCGGTACCTTCGGGGTCGTGAGTACGAACGACGAACCGACCCAGCGGACCACCTCCCCCGAGCAGGACCCGCCGCGCCACGACCGGCTGGGCGAGAAGCTGCCGATCAAGATGCTGCACGACCGCGTCCTGGTGAAGACCGAGGGCAGTGAGGGCGAGCGCCGCTCGACCGGCGGCATCCTCATCCCGGCCACCGCGGAGCTCAGCAAGCGGTGCACCTGGGCCGAGGCCGTCGCGGTGGGCCAGAGCGTCCGCTCGGTGGAGCCCGGTGACCGCGTGCTGTACGACCCGGAGGACAAGCTGGAGGTCGAGGTCCGCGGCGCCACCTACGTGCTGCTGCGCGAGCGTGACCTGCACGCGGTGGCCGCGATGCGCTTCGGCGACGCGGAGGGCTCGACCGGGCTGTACCTCTGAGGACCCGGGCCGGGCACCCCGTGAGGGCTTTCCGGGCGGGTCGGCGCGCCGAGGGCGCGGCGGCCCGCAACGCCGTGTCCGGGCGGTTGTCGGGGGCCGGCAGTAGGGTCCGGGCATGAGCAGCGGTGTGCCTTCGGGCGGAGTGCCTTCGATCGGTGACGACCAGCGCCGGGCCCGGGTCGGGCGGCGGCACCTGCTGGCGCGGGCCGAGCGGGCGGCGCGGGTGGAGGAGGTGGCGGACGCGGTCGTCGGGCTGCACGCCACGGACGCGGCGACGGTCTACCTGTCGGCCTGCGCGCGGCTGGCGGAGCCCTCGGCGGCGGAGGTCGAGCGGGCGCTGTACGAGGACGTCTCGCTGGTGAAGCTGCTGTCGATGCGGCGCACCCTCTTCGCGGTGACGGAGGAGTTCGCCCCGTACGTCAGCTCCGCGGCGGCGCGGGCGATCGCGGTCAAGGAGCGGGCCACGCTGGTGAAGCACCTGCGGGAGTTCGCCGAGGGGTGGGACGAGCCGCGGCTGGCCGCGACGGAGCGGGCCGTGCTGGCGGCGCTGGCCGTGCGGGGCGAGGCGACGACGTCCGAACTCGCCGAGGACGTGCCGGCGTTGCGCGAGACGATGCTGATGGCGCAGGGCAAGCCGTACGAGGCCCGGCAGAGCGTGGGCAGCCGGCTGCTGCGGCTGCTGGCCTCGGACGGGCACGTGCGGCGCTCCCGGCCGCGCGGTTCGTGGCTGAGCAGCAGCTATCCGTGGGCGCCGGTGCCGCAGTGGCCGGACGTGCCGGTGGGGGAGGCGAAGGCCGAGGTGGTCCGGCGCTGGCTGGCGGCGTACGGTCCGGCGACGGTCGAGGACGTGAAGTGGTGGACGGGCTGGACGCTGGGGGACACCCGCAGGGCGCTGGGGGACGTCGGCGCGGTGGAGGTGGTGCTGGCCGGCGCGGTGGCGGGCCTGGTGCTGCCGGGGGACGACGGGCCGGTGGCGGAGCCGGAGCCGTGGGCGGCGCTGCTGCCGGCGCTGGATCCGACGGTGATGGGCTGGCGCGGGCGGGAGTGGTACCTGCGGCCTGAGGACGTGCCGGCGCTGTTCGACCGGGCGGGCAACGCCGGGCCGACGCTCTGGTGGTGCGGCCGGGTGGTCGGCGGCTGGGCGCAGCGCCCGGACGGTGAGCTGGTGTGGCGGTTCCTGGCGGATGCCGGGGCCGAGGCGCGGGCGGCGGTCGAGGTGGAGGCGGCGCGGTTGGCGGGCTGGTTGGGCCAGGTGCGGGTGACGCCGCGGTTCCGGACGCCGCTGGAGCGGGAGCTGGTGTCCTGAGGTCCTGAGAGGTCCTGAGGTCCTGGGGGCGCCGATAGAGGGCTCTGGGCTCCGGGCGCTACGGGGCCTGTCCGGCGGGGTGTCCGTCGGCCGGTGCGGGGGGCTGGGCGGTGGCCGGGCGGGTCGGCGGGGTGCTGGTGTCGCCGGCCGGGGGCGGGGTGCTCGGGGGCGCGGTCGGGGTGTGCGTCGGCCGCGGCGGCGCGGTGGGTCGGTTGGTGGGCGCGGGCGGCTGTTCCGGGGTGCCGGTCGGGGCGGGGGCCTCGGGGCTGGGCGCCGGCACCGTCTCGGTGGGCCGGCTGCTGGGGCTGGGCGGGGCGGGGGCGGACGGCGTCGGGGTGTGCGTCGGCGTGGTGGTGGCGGTGGCCGTGGCGCTGGGCGACGGCGACGGGGTGGGTGAGCCGCTGCCGGTCGGCCCGCCGGTCTGGGTGGTGCCGCGGCCGGTCTGGAGGTCGAAGCGCTGGACGTCGGTGCCGTCGAGGGCGTCGGCCATGTAGGCCGTCCAGATCCGGGTGGGGAAGGCGCCGCCGTTGATCCGTTCGTAGCCGGCGGTGCCGGACAGCGGCTCCTTGGCGTGGGTCTTCGGGTTCTCCCGGAACAGGCCGACGGTGGTGGCGAGTTCGGGGGTGAAGCCGGCGAACCAGGCGGAGAGGTTGGAGTCGGTGGTGCCGGTCTTGCCGGCGGCGGGGCGGCCGAGGTCGAGGGCGGCGGCGCCGGTGCCGCGGGTGCTGACGACGTCGCGCAGGACGTCGGTGACGGCGTCGGCGGCGCCCCGGTCGAGGGCGCTGGTGGGGACGTGTTCAGGCATCTTGGGGACGTCGATGGCGCCGCCGGAGTTGACGCGTTCGAGTTTGCCGACCGACCAGGGGGCGTACGTCTGGCCGTGGTTGGCGAGGCCGGCGTAGGCGCCGGCCAGGTTGAGGGCGCTGGGGGTGGCGGTGCCGAGCGTCATCGAGGTGTTGGCCGGGTCCATGCCGGGGACGTTGTCGGGGATGCCGAGCCGGACGGCCGTGTCGCGGACGTGGGCGAGTCCGGCGTCGACGCCCTCCTGGGCGTACACCGAGTTGACGGACTTCACCATGGCGTAGCGCAGGGTGATGCTGCCGTAGTCGATGCCGTCCTCGTTGGGCGGGGCGTACGGGGTGGGGCCGCCGGTGACGGGGCGTTCGCTGGTGCCGTCGTAGCGGGTCTCGGTGGTGATCGGGCGGCCGTCGCCGCTGCTGCGGCCGGAGGTGAGGCCGGCGGCGAGGTCGAAGGCCTTGAAGGTGGAGCCGATCTGGTTGTCCTGGCGCAGGACGTCGTTGTAGGGCTGCTTGGCGTAGTCGGGGCCGCCGTAGACGGCGACGACCCGGCCGGTGGTGGGTTCGACGGAGGCGCCGGCGACCCGGACGTCGGTGTCGGTGGCGGGCCGGGCCACGGGGTCGAGTTCGGCGGTGAGTTCCTGCTGGACGGCCTGGACGAAGGCGTCCTGGCGGGGCTTGTCGAAGGTGGTGGTGATGCGCCAGCCGCCGGACTTGAGGGTGGCGGCGTCGATGATGCCGGCGGAGACGAGGTAGTCGTCGGCGACGCCGACCAGGTAGCCGGACTGGCCCTTGAGCCCGGTGGCGGGCTGGGGGTCGATCGGGTCGGGGAAGGTGGTGGCGGCGCGGTCGGCCGGGCTGAGGAAGCCGAGTTGGACCATGCCGTCGAGGGTGTAGTTCCAGCGGGCGACGGCCTTCTCGCGGTTGGCGGGGGTGGCGGTCTTGACGTCGTAGGCGCTGGGGGCCTGGAGCAGCGCGGCGAGGTAGGCGCCCTGGGGGAGGGTGAGGCGGGAGACGTCGGTGCCGTAGTAGGCGTGGGCGGCGCTCTGGATGCCGTAGGCGCCCCGGCCGAAGTAGCTGCTGTTGAGGTACCCGGTGAGGATCTGGTCCTTGCTGCGCTGCTGGTCGACCTTGAGCGCGATGAAGAGTTCGCGGCCCTTGCGCTCGATGGTCTGGTCCTGCGTCAGGTAGTAGTTCTTGACGTACTGCTGGGTGATGGTGGAGCCGCCCTGGGTGCCGCGTCCGGTGAGGGTGTTCCAGCCGGCCCGGACCATGCCCTTCAGGTCGATGCCGCCGTTGCGGTAGAAGGTGCGGTCCTCGGCGGAGACGACGGCGTGCCGGGTGTCGAGCGGGATCTGGTCGATCGTGACGTCGGTGCGGTTCACGGCGCCGGTGCGGGCGATCTCGGTGGTGCCGTCGGCGTAGAGGTAGATGTTGTTCTGGGCGACGGCGTGGGCGTTGGCGTCGGGCACGGGGACGATGAGGTAGAGCACGGCGAAGGAGCCGACGGCGAGCAGCAGGGTCGCGGTGAGCGCGCCGAGGGTGACCCGCCAGGTGGGCAGGAGCCGGCGCCACAGCGGCTTGGCGCGGCGGGCTTCGCGGCGGGCGGCCCGTCTGGCGCTGCGCCGGGTGCTGTGGTCTGCCCTCAAGGTCATGCCGCGATTATGTGCTATTTGACCCGTGATCAGGCGTTGGAATAACCGGGTGCGCGGGAAGATCGCCGGAGGTACGGTGAAAGGTGCGAACCACATAGCGCACCCAGTTCGGGCAGCTCCGCCCGCCTGACCCGGCACTCCCCCGGGTGGGGTCGGCCGGGGCCGGTCCGCGTGCGCCGGTGTCCCCGGGGACATCTACCCGCTCCTATTTGTCGACAAGGAGATAATATGTCGAACGCTCTTCCCGCCGAGTCGCGGTTCCGACACCCTCCCGATCCCGATCCCGATCCCCGTGGTGCTCCACATCACGCGGGCGCCGCCAGCGGTCCGGGCGCCGCGGTGGCGCTCTACCTCGCCATCGCCCGCGGAGCCTTCCGCCGCTACGCCACCTACCGGGCCGCCACCCTGGCCGGGGCCTTCACCAACACCGTCTTCGGCTTCATCCTCGCCTACACCTTCGTCGCCCTCTGGCAGGCCCGGCCCGGCCTCGGCGGCTACGACCAGAGCGCCGCCGTCACCTACATCTGGGTCAGCCAGGCGCTGCTGGTCACCGTCGCGGTCTGGGGCGGCGGCTTCCAGGACGACGTCCAGGACCGGTTCCGCAGCGGCGACATCGCCATCGACCTCTACCGCCCGGTGGACTTCCAGGGCTGGTGGCTGGCCACCGACCTCGGCCGGGCCGGCTACCACCTGCTCGCCCGCGGCACCCTGCCGATGCTGGCGGGGGCGCTGGTCTTCCGGGTCCGGCTGCCCGAACACCCGCTGACCTGGCTGTACTTCCTGCTGTCGGTGCTGCTCGCGGTGGTGGTCAGCTTCGGGCTGCGCTTCCTCGTCTCGCTCACCGGCTTCTGGCTGCACGACTCGGAGGGGGTGCGCTCGGTGATGCTGGTGGTGTCGATGTTCTTCTCCGGGATGCTGCTGCCGCTGGCCCTCTTCCCCGGCCTGCTCGGCGAGATCGCGCCGGTGCTGCCGTGGGCCGCGCTGATCCAGGTGCCGACCGACGTCTTCCTGGAGCGCTCGACCGGGGCCGCGCTGCTCGGTGCGCTCGGCTTCCAACTCGTCTGGGGCCTCGGGCTGGTCCTCCTCGGCCGGGGCGTCCAACTGCTCGCGACCCGCAAGGTGGTGGTCCAGGGTGGCTGAGCCGGCCCTCGCCCGCGCCGCGGCCCCGCCCGCCGGAGGCGACCCGCTCCCGAACGACCCGCTCTCCACCGGTCCGCTCCCGACCGAGCGGGGCCTGCTCGCCCGGACCCGCTGGGCGCTGCGCGCCTGGTGGCTCACCGCCGCGATGTGGACCAGGGCGACGATGTCCTACCGGGCGTCCTTCGTGCTGATGCTCGTCGCCAACCTGGTGATCACCTTCCTCGACTTCGTCGTGGTGATCCTGATGTTCCGGCACACGGACCGGCTCGGCGGCTGGACGCTGCCCGAGCTCGGCTTCCTCTACGGCACCTCGGGCTTCGCGCTCGGCATGGCCAACCTGCTGGTCGGCAGCGTCGACGGACTGGGCCAGCGGATCCGGGCGGGCACGCTGGACACCATGCTGATCCGGCCCGCCCCGGCGCTGGCCCAGGTCTGCGCCGAGCGCTTCTCGCTGCGCCGGATCGGCCGGCCGGTGCAGGCGGTCGGGGTGCTGGGCTGGTCGCTGGCCGCCCTGGACGTCGACTGGACCTGGGACCGGGTGCTGCTCGTCCCGTCCCTGCTGGTCTGCGGCACGGCGATCTTCGCCGCGGTGTTCGTGGGCTTCGCCACCCTCCAGTTCTGGTGGGGCGAGGCCAAGGAGATCCAGAACGCCTTCACCTACGGCGGCGCCACCGTGCTGCACTACCCGCCGACCGTCTTCGCCAAGGAGCTGGTGGCGGGCACCGTGTTCGGCGTCCCGCTGGCATTCGTCAACTGGCTGCCCGCGCTGCGGATCCTCGACCGGCCCGACCCGCTCGGCCTGCCGACCGCCTTCCAGTACGCCTCGCCGATCGCCGCCGTCCTCGCACTGGTGGCGGCCGGGCTGGCCTGGCGCGCCGGGCTGCGGGCCTACCGCGGCACCGGCAGCTGACCCGGCCCCGAACCCCCTTCGAAAGCAGGACTCCCATGGCACTGATCGAACTCGACGACGTCCGCCGGACCTTCACCGTCCGCGCCAAGGCCGGCCGGCTGAAGCGCGAGAAGCGCGAGGTCCGCGCGGTGGACGGGCTGAGCTTCACGGTGGAGGCCGGCGAATGCGTCGGCTACATCGGCCCGAACGGCGCGGGCAAGTCCACCACCATCAAGATGCTCACCGGCATCCTGGTGCCCTCCGGCGGCCGGCTGCGCGTCGCCGGCGTCGACCCGGCCCGGGAGCGCGTCGCGCTGGCCCGCCGGATCGGCGTCGTCTTCGGGCAGCGCACCACGCTCTGGTGGGACCTCCCGCTCCGGGACTCCTACGAGCTGGCCCGCCGGATCTACCGCATCCCCGAGCACCGATATCGGGCCAACCTCCGACGCTGCGTCGAACTGCTCGACCTCGGCGCCCTGCTGGACACCCCGGTGCGCCAGCTCTCGCTCGGCCAGCGGATGCGCGGGGACCTGGCGGCGGCGCTGCTGCACGACCCGCAGGTGCTCTACCTGGACGAGCCCACCATCGGGCTGGACGTGGTGAGCAAGGGCCGGGTGCGCGACTTCCTGCGCGAGGTCAACCGCGACGAGGGCACCACCGTGCTGCTCACCACCCACGACCTCACCGACATCGAGCAGCTCTGCGGCCGGGTCATGGTGATCGACCACGGCCGGGTCGTCTACGACGGCGGCCTGGAGGGGCTGCACGCGGCGGGCGACAGCGAGCGGACCCTGGTCGTCGACCTCGCCGAGGCGCGGCCGCCGATCGAGGTGCCCGGCGCCCGGGTGGTGAAGGTCGACGGGCCGCGGCAGTGGCTGGCCTTCCCGGCCCAGCAGAGCGCCGCCCCGATCGTCGCCGCGGTCGCCGACCGGTACCCGATGGTCGACCTGTCGGTCCGCGAGCCGGCCATCGAGGACGTGATCGCCCGGATGTACGCGGAGGTCGCGATCGGCTGACCGGCCCCGGCGCGGCGGGCGTGCGTCCGGTCCGGTGGCCGGGCCGGGCGCACGGCGTTCCCACGGCGGGGGCGCGTCTTTGTGGGGCGCGCCCGCCGCATGCGCCGGCAACGGGCAGACTGGCGGGGTGAGTGACGATGCCTTCAGCGGGACCGGGCCCGGGGTCCGGTTCACCGCGGCCGACGAGGAGAAGAGACGCGGCGTCCGCCGGATGAAGACCATCGCGACCGGCCTGCTGGCCTTCGCGACCCTGGTATTCGCCCTGGCCACCTGGGCGAAGGCGGCCGGTGCCGGCGCCTGGGCGGGCTACCTGGCCGCCGCCGCCGAGGCGGGCATGGTCGGCGCGCTCGCCGACTGGTTCGCGGTGACCGCGCTCTTCCGCCGTCCGTTCGGCCTGCCGATCCCGCACACCGCGATCATCCCGACCAAGAAGGACGCCTTCGGCAAGTCGCTCGGCGACTTCGTCGGCGACAACTTCCTCTCCGGCCAGGTGGTGCGCGGCCGGCTCGCCGCGCTCGGCATCGCCCGCCGGCTGGGGGAGTGGCTGGCCGCGCCCGGCAGCGCCGAGCGGGTCACCAAGGAGGCGTCTGCCGCGCTGCGCGGCGTCCTCGCGGTGCTGCGCGACGACGACGTCCAGGCGGTCGTCGGCGAGGCGGTGACCAGGCGGGCCGCCGCCACCTCGGTCGCCGAGCCGATGGGCCGGATGCTCGGCAGGGTGGTCGCCGACGGCGGCCACCACGGCGTGGTCGACCTGATCGCCGTCCGGGTGCACGACTGGCTGACCGAGAACCACGAGGAGGTGGTCCAGCGGGTCACCCAGAAGACCCCGGGCTGGACGCCGAGGTTCCTCGACCACCAGGTCGGCGAGCGGGTCTACAAGGAGCTGATGCGGTTCGTCACCGACATCCGGGACGACCCGCACCACGCCGCGCGCGGCGCCGTCGACAACTTCCTCGCCGACTTCGCCACCGAACTGCAGAGCGACCGGGAGACCATCGCCCGGGTCGAGCGGGCCAAGGCCGACCTGCTGGTCCGCCCCGAGGTGCAGGAGCTCATCGCCTCCACCTGGGCCGCCGTCCGCGCCCTGGTGCTGACCGCGGCGGAGGACGAGGACAGCGAGCTGCGCCGGCGCATCCGTGACGGCGTGCGCGACTTCGGCGCGCGCCTGGCGACCGAGCCGAAGCTCCAGGCCAAGGTGGACGGCTGGCTCCAGGACGCCGCCCAGTACCTCGTCGACACCTACCGTGCGGAGATCACCTCGCTGATCTCCGAGACCGTGGCCGGCTGGGACGCGGACGACGCGTCCCGCAAGATCGAGGCCAACGTCGGCCGTGACCTGCAGTTCATCCGGATCAACGGGACCGTGGTCGGAGCGCTGGCGGGACTGCTCATCCACACCGTGGCGGTTGCCCTCGGGGGGTGAGCCACCTGTGCTTATCCTTGCGGACACAGCTTGATACGCGCGTAGAGAAGAAGGGCACCACCGTGGTCCAGCCGGACGGAAGTCGGATCGGAAACCCCACCGCGAACCGGGGCATCGAGGCGTTCATCGCCGGGATGCCCAAGGCGGAGCTGCACGTCCACCACGTGGGCTCGGCCTCGCCGCGGGTGGTCGCCGAGCTGGCCGCGCGCCACCGCGGCCGGTCGAAGGTGCCGGTCGACCCGGCCGCCCTCGCCGAGTACTTCACCTTCACCGACTTCGCCCACTTCATCGAGGTCTACCTCAGCGTCGTCGACCTGATCCGCGACGCCGAGGACGTCCGCGCGCTGACCTACGGCGTCGCCGAGGACATGGCCCGGCAGAACATCCGGTACGCGGAGCTGACCATCACGCCGTACTCCTCGGTCAGCCGGGGCATCCCCGACGTCGCCTTCATGGAGGCCATCGAGGACGCCCGGGTGCGGGCCGAGAAGGACCTCGGCGTCGTGCTCCGCTGGTGCTTCGACATCCCCGGCGAGGCCGGTCTGGCCGCCGCCGAGGAGACCGCCCGGCTCGCCGTGGACCTCGCCCCCGAGGGCCTGGTCAGCTTCGGCCTCGGCGGCCCGGAGATCGGCGTGCCGCGCCCGCAGTTCAAGCCGTACTTCGACCGGGCGCGGGCGGTCGGTCTGCGCAGCGTCCCGCACGCGGGCGAGACCACCGGCCCCGAGACGGTCTGGGACGCCCTGCGGCTGCTCGGCGCCGAGCGCATCGGCCACGGCACCCAGGCCGTGCGGGACCCGGCCCTGATGGACCACCTCGGCGAGCACCGGATCGCCCTGGAGGTCTGCCCGACCTCGAACATCGCGACCCGCGCGGTCGAGCGGATCGAGGAGCACCCGATCCGGCAGATGGTCGACGCGGGCCTGCTGGTCACCGTCAACAGCGACGACCCGCCGATGTTCGGCACCGACCTCAACACCGAGTACGCGGTCGCGGCCCGGCTGCTGGACCTGGACGAGGCGGGCGTCGCCGCGCTGGCGCGCAACGCGGTCGAGGCGTCCTTCCTGGACCCGGCCGGCAAGGCCCGGATCGTCGGCGAGATCGACGCCCACCTGGCCGGGTGGGGCACGGTCTGACCTTCCCCTGGAGTGCCTGCGGGCCGGTGCCGTCCTGGACGGTACCGGCCCGCGGTGCGTCCGGCGGCGGGCCCCGCGCCGACGCGTGGCGCCACTCTTTCGGGTCATGGCGCCAAAAGGGCTTGGTGTGGCGCCATCGGTGTGCCATCCTTGGGTCATGGACCTCTCGCCGTACGTCGACAACCTCCGGAACGAGCTCGCGGTCGCAGCGAGCGCGGGCGGAGACGAAGCCCGTGCCCTGGCCGAGCGCCTGACTCTTCCGCTGGAGTCGGCCGTGCGGCTCACCCTTCTCAACGCCCTCTCCGCCGCGATGGGCGAGGTCACCCGTGATCTCGCGCCCGGCTCGGTGGACGTCCGGCTCCGGGGGCTGGATCCGGAGTTCGTGGTGATGGCGCCACCGTCGCCGGAGGTGTTCCACGACGCCGGTGAGCGGTCACCGGCGCCGGTGGCACCGCCGGTGGCACCGGCGGTGCCGGAGGGGGAGGACGGCAACACCGCCCGGATCAACTTCCGCCTGCCCGCCCACCTCAAGACCAGGGTCGAGGAGGCGGCCGGTCAGGAGGGCCTCTCGGCCAACGCCTGGCTGGTGCGCGCCGTCGCCGCCGCCCTGGAGCCGGGCGAGCCCGTCCGGGCCGTCGGGCGGACGGTGTCACCGACCGGGCAGGGGTTCACCGGCTGGGTCCACTAGGTTCCGCGCTTCCCACTCCTTCTCCTTCCACCCCGTCCGACCGGCGGGTTCATCCATCAGAGCCAAGAGAACGGGACAGCCATGCCTTCTTTCGACACTCCCGGCCCGATCAGCGCCACCATCGAGTTCGACATCGCGTCCGTCCGGATCGCCGCGGGCAAGCGCACGGACACCGTGGTCGAGGTCCGGCCGGCGGACCCGGCGGTCGAGGCGGACGTCAAGGCCGCGGAGCAGACCAGGATCAGTTACGCGGGCGGCGCCCTGGTGGTGAAGGGCCCGAAGAAGCGCTCGCTCTTCGGGCGGGCGGGCTCGGTCGATGTCACCGTCGAGCTGCCGGCCGGCTCGGAGGTCCACGGCAACGCGCCGATGGGGGACTTCCTCTGCGAGGGGCTGCTGGGCGACTGCCGGGTGCGGACGTCGGTCGGCCGGATCCAGGTCGAGCACGCGGACTCCGTCCACCTGCGGACGGACCACGGCGACGTCCGGCTGCGGCGGGCCGACGGGGACGCCGAGGTCAACGGCTCCGGCCGGGTCGAGATCGGCACCGTGGCGGGCACGGTGACGGTGAAGAACCTCAACGGCGAGACGGTGATCGGCGAGGCCGGCGGGGACCTCAAGGTCAACTCCTCCAACGGCCAGATCCAGGTCGGCGCGGCCCTCGGGGACGTGGACATCAAGACGGCCCAGGGCGCCATCCGGGTCGGTGAGGTGGTCCGCGGGCGGGTCGTCCTGCAGAGCGCCATCGGCGAGCTGGAGGTCGGCATCCGCGAGGGCACGGCCGCCTGGCTCGACGTCCACACCAAGCTCGGTAGCCTCCGCAACTCGCTCGGCGCCGCGGCGGGCCCCGGCGAGGCGACGGAGCGGGTCGAGATCCGGGGGCGGACGCAGCTCGGTGACATCGTGATCCGGCGCTCCTGACCACCCGGTCACGGCCCGGCGTACCCGGTAGCGAAGGAGGCGTGAGCCATGACCCTGAGGCCGGTCCCCGCCGCCCCGATCACGGCGGCGGTCTCCGTGGCCGGACTGACCAAGTCCTACGGGGGGAGAGTGGTGCTGGACGGCATCGACCTGACGGTCCCCGAGGGCACGGTGTTCGCACTCCTCGGGGCGAGGGGAGCCGGGAAGAGCACCGTCGTGCGGATCCTCTCCACGCTCGTCCCGGCCGACGGCGGGGTGGTGCGGGTGGCCGGGCACGAGCTGGTGCAGCGGGCGGGCAGGGTCCCGCAAGCGGGCAGGGCCCTGCGAGGGGGCAGGGCCCGGGGCGCGGGTGCGGGTGCGGTCCGGGGCGTGGGCGGAGTTCGGGGCGCGGGTGAGGTCCGGCGGGCGATCGGTGTCGTCGGCCAGGTCTCGGCGGTGGACAAGCTGCTCACCGCCGAGGAGAACCTGCTCCTGATGGCGGACCTCCACCACCTGGGTCGTCGGGAGGGGCGCAGGAGGGTCGCGGAGCTGCTGCGGCGCTTCGAGCTGAGCGAGGTGGCGAACGGAGCGGCCGCCGGTCTCCCGGTCGGCGTGCTGCGCACGCTGGATCTGGCGATGGCGCTGGTCGGGGAGCCTCGGGTCGTCCTGCTCGACGAGCCGACCGCCGGCCTCGACGCGGCCGGCCGGCAGGCGCTGGGGGAGTCGGTCCGGGGCCTCGCCACCGACCACGGCCTCACCGTCCTGCTCACCACGCGGCACCTGGAGGAGGCGGACCGGGTCGCCGACCGGACGGCCGTGCTCAACGGCGGCCGGATCGTGGCCGAGGGCACGGCGGCCGAGCTGAAGCGGTTCGTCCCGGGCAGTCACCTGCGGCTGAGCTTCGCCGGCCGGGCCGAACTCCGGGCGGCCGCAGCGCTCTTCGACTACGCGGCGCCGGACGAGGAGGCGCTGGCGCTGTCCATACCCGGCGACAACTCGATCGTCACGGTGAAGGCCGTGCTGGACGCCCTGGACCTCGCCGCCGTCCGCGCGGAGGCGCTGACGGTGCACGGCCCTGATCCGGAGGAGGTGCTCACCGCCCTGTTGTCGGCGGGGTGACGGGTGAGGGCGGTCGAGCAGGGCGGGGCAAGCAGGGCGGGGTGAGCAGGGTGCGCGGGCTCAGCCGAGGAACTCGACGCGGTCGATGAGGCCTTCGCGGACCCGGTAGGCCACCAGGACGCGGACCGGCTCGTCGGACAGGCCGTGGGCGACTTCGTGGTCGACCACCCAGTCGCCCTCGGTGAGCCGTCCCACGATCTCCGCCCGGCAGCGGCCCGCGGCGAACTGCTCGGTGTAGGTGTCGCGCAGTGCCTGGCGGCCCTCCAGGCGGCTGCCGTCCCGCCGCAGAACGAGGATGTCCTCGGCGTAGGTGGCGACGAAGGCGTCGATGTCGTGACCGTTGTAGGCGGTGAGCTGCTGCTCGACCACGTCCTGCGGGCTGGTCATGCGGGGTGTCCTTTCGGGTCGGATTCGGTTCGGAGCCGGGTCAGTTCTTCAGGACGAAGACGAGTCCGACGACGACCGCGATGAGGAGGGCGGCGATCATCCCGACCGCCATGGGGCCCACCCGGTCGCGGAGTTGCTTCGACGGCTGGACGCGGATGCTCGGATCCGTGCTCAGCTCCCACCAGTTGATGATGCGCTGGAAGTCCACGTGGAAGTCGGGGGAGGGGTAGATGTCGCTGTGCTGGAGCCCGGGCAGTGAGCGGCGCCGGCCGTTCGTGAGGTAGATCCGGGGCACGAGCGAGTACCCGTACTGGTTGTCGGTCTCGCGGATGTCGATCCAGCGGATCTCGTGCCAGGGATAGGTGCGGCCGCGCCCGAGGCCCCAGCAGATGGTGATGCCGGAGGCGTCGACGGTGGTCCAGGACCGGAGCACGACGAAGGTGGCGAGGCCGACCAGCACCAGGGTCCCGCCGAGCACCCAGCCGAAGCCCGCCGGGCCGAGACGGTAGGCGGCGAACACTCCCTCCACGGCCAACACCAGGCAGAGGACGCCGAGGTGAAGCCAGGACGGGCGATACCGGTCTTTCCCCCGGAAGCTCAGTTCGATCACCGTTCGCACACTACGCCCCGGGCCCGGTGGAGAGGGAGGGGGCCCGGGGCGGGCCCGGGCGTCAGACGTCGAACTCCCCGTTGCGGATGCCGGCGAGGAGGTCGCGCCATTCGTCGGTGGTGAGTTGGGCGACGGCGGAGGGCTGGAGGCTGCTGCGGACGAAGACGGTGTCGGGGGTGATGGCCACCTCAGGGCAGTTGGCAGAGTTTGCGCACGCCTCGGGGCGTATCCAGGTGAGGTCATCCATTGGTCTACATCTCCTTCTTGATCTTTGAAATCAGATCGCGAGAACGGTCGACCGACAGAGCCCTTTCGGTCATCTCCTCTATGATCGCGCGATACTTGTCCAGGTGTTCTGTTGAATGAAGGAACGTCGGCCCGTCGACGGTGTCATAGAGGACGGTGTCGAGGCGTGGCGCGCTGCCGTTCATGTAGATGATCGCTTGGCCGGATCCCTTGAATCCACCCGACTCGAAGGTGATCGCGCGAAGCGTGACATGCTGACGTTGTGAGAGCTCCAGTAGCCAGTCCAACTGCTCTCGTGCCGCTTCTCGGCCACCAAACTGCATGCGCAGTGCGGCCTCGTGCACGATCGCGAGATAGGGCGGGGCGCCCTCTGTCATGAGAGTGTCGGCGCGTCGCATGCGATGTTCGATACGAGTTTCCACCACGCGTGGACTCAGTGGTACCTGGGCATCGCGGAAGATGGCTCTGCTGAATCGCTCGGTCTGCATTGGCCCAGGAGGATGGCAGATCTGGTAGGACTGCGTTCCGCGAGCGAGGTATTCCTGCTCGGCGATATCGAGGAACCCGATCGGGACGGCTCCCCGATACTCCTCCCACCATCCCTTGGAGCGGTCGCCCGCCATAGCCGCGAGAGCTTCGACGAAGTCCTGGTCGGTCTCGCCGTATTTGTTGGCCAGCGCGATCACGCGTTCAGCGCTGACCGGATAGGTCCCTTGCTCGATGAGTGTGACCTTGCTGCGGTCCACCCCGAGAACGGTGGCGGCCTCTCCTGCCGTGCAGCCGGCGGCATCTCGCATCTTCCGTAGCTCGATGCCGACCCGCTTGCGGCGTGCTGTTGGGGTAGGTAGCATCTGCCAAGCATCTACCCCCGCAGCTGTGCCAGTCCAGCTGATCAATCGGCACATCTTCTATTGATCGGCTGGCAAATTTGCCGTCCAGTGCCCTACAGTCTGTGATGCACCGCTCACCGAACGGGTTGTCAGTAACGCCAATCCCTGGGGCAGTTGGTACCTGCTGCCCGGGCACCGAAGAGCATCCGTATGTGGTCCTTCCAGCGCCGCTGCGGACTTGCTCACGGCGACACCCTCACCGGTGTGCCCCACCTACACCGCAGGGAGATTCCCCGTGTGTAACCGCAACTCCCCTTCCCTCACCCTCGCCCGCGAGGGCCTCCGCAGCGCCATGGCGCGGAGCGGCTGGCCCCCCGAGGTCATCGCCGACGCCGAACTCGCGCTCGCCGAACTCATCGTGAACGCCTGGCGGCACGGCCGGACGTCCTCGCCGGTCGTCCTGGTGTTCATCAACGACACCACGCTGCGGGTCTCCGTGAACGACGACAGCTGCGAGCTGCCTGAGCAGCGCCACCCCTCCGACCTCGCCGAGTGCGGGCGCGGCCTCCAGCTCATCGAGGGCCTCACCCACCGGTGGGGTGCCGAGCCCTGCAAGCGCGGCAAGGCCGTCTGGTTCGAGCTGGACGCCGTCGCGTGAACGTCGTCCACCTGCCCGTTCCCCCGCGGCCTCACGAGGCCGCCACCACCACCGTCCCCTACCTCGCCGTCGAACCCTCCCCGGACGCCGCCGTCCAGCTCCGGCTGGCCGTCGACGACCCCGTCGGTGCGGATCCCGACGAGCAGCTCGTCTTCCGTCTCACCACCCGGCAGGCCGAGGACCTCATGCACGGCCTCGCCTGGCGGCTGGGCTGGCGCTGCGGCAGGCCCCTCGGCGCCATCTCGACGAGTCCGCCGTGCTCGGACTCCTGAGCCTGATCGTCCTGTCCGCCGTCGTCGGCGCGGTCTGCCAGGCGAGGAGCGACGCCCTGCGCCGCGACGCCGCCGACCGCGCCGGGGCGGTCCCGCGGCCGGTCAGCGCAGGCGCGACGAGGAGAGGATCGACGCCAGGTGGGCGACGACCATCCCCCAGGTGATCACCGCGATCGCGGCCAGCGCGATCCGGGTCGGCCCGAGGTCGCCGACCGCCGCGTCCGCCACCGCCGTGGCCAGCAGCACCAGCGAGGCCTCGATGCCGTTGGTCACCCGGTGGATCTTGAAGATGGAGGCGAACCGTCGCGCGGTGGCGATGCCCTGCGAGCGCGGCTGGGTCGACTCCTCGTCGGCGGGCGCCAGCCCGCTGCGGGCCCGGGCCACGTCGACCAGGTCGGTGGAGGCCTTCAGCAGGACGACGCCCAGCGCCGTCGCCAGGCCGACCGAGATCCACAGGTCGGACCCGCCCCGGGCGGCCCGGATGCCCGCACCGATCATCAGCGCGGCATCGGCCAGGTAGGCGCCGAGCCGGTCGACGTACACGCCCGCCGTGCTGAACTGCCGCTTCCAGCGGGCCACCTCGCCGTCGACGCAGTCGAACAGCAGGAACCCCTGGAACAGCAGGGCGGCCAGGATCGCGCCCGTCAGCCCGGGGATCACCAGGGCGGCCCCGGCGCCGACGCCGCAGACCACCATCACCCAGGTCAGGGTGTTCGGCGAGACGGACGTCCGCACCAGCCGCCGCGTCGTCCGCAGCGAGATCCGGCGCATGTAGAGGCGGCCCGCCCAGTGCTCACCGTTGCGGCTCTGCATCTTGGCCTGCGGCTGGCAGACCTCCCGCATCTCGGCCAACGTCGGGGCTGCGACCTTCACGAATTCCTCCACCTTGTCCGGCCGGACTCAGAAACGATCAAAGGCTACGGCCTGCCGTGGCCACGGTCCGGGGCGGGTCTCCGAGTGGCGCCGCCGGGCCGGCGCGGAGGCGCGAGGGCGCGGGATCAGCCCGCGAAGGTCAGTGCGGCGGCCGCGACGAACAGCACCTGGAGAGCGGTGCGGGGGCCGATCGGGGTGACGCCGGGGAGTCGGCGGCGGGCGGCCGAGACGTTCGCCGGGAACATCGCGATCATCATGAGGATCAGACCCGCGGACGCCAACCTGGTGGTCGCCGGGACGAGGACCAGGACGGCGCCGGCCAGCTCCAGCAGGCCGGTCAGCGTGATCAGCAGCTCCGGCCGGGGCAGGCCCGGCGGGACCATGGCGACGAGTCCGCTCCGCAGGCGCGGGAGGAAGTGCGCGGACGCGGTGAGCAGGAACATCGCGGCCAGTCCGACCCGCAGGGCGGGGTGCCAGCCGTCGAGCACGTCCACACCGGCCAGTCCGGCCAGGCGGGCGGCCAGGAATCCGGCGACAAGAGCGATCAGGGGTGCCATCTCGGCCTCCGAAGGTGCGGGTGGTGCCCTGCGCGCAGGGCATCTTGACACCATCAAGTTAGGTGCGGCCGCGCCATCTTGTCAATGGAAAGTTATGATCGGGGCATGTCTGCTCAGCCCTATCACCACGGTGACCTGAGGAATGCCCTGCTCGCCGCCGCCGCCGCGGCCATCGAACAGAGCGGGCCCGCCGCGCTGAGCCTGCGCGAGCTGGCCCGCCGGGCCGGCGTCTCCCACGCCGCCCCCGCCCACCACTTCGGCGACAAGGCGGGACTGCTCACCGCACTCGCCGCCCAGGGGTACGAACTCCTCGCCGACGCGGTACGCGCTGCCGGGCCGGACCTGGCCGGGGCGGGGATCGCCTACGTCCGGTTCGCCGTCGGGCACCGCGCCCACTTCACGGTCATGTTCGAGCCCGGCCTCTACCACCCGGACGACCCGCACCTGTCCGCCGCCCGGGCCCGCGCCGACGAGGCCCTCGCCGCCGCGCTCGCGGCGTCCGCCCCGCAGCACGCGCGGGAGCGCGAGCTCAAACTGGCGGCCTGGTCGATCGTCCACGGCTTCGCCCAGCTGTGGAACAGCGGGAGCCTGCCCGACCGCGCCGGGGAGGACCCGGCGACGATCGCCCGCGCGGTGATCGGCAACCTGCTGCGCGCCTGAGCCGCCCCGGCGGCGGGGGCCCCACCCGCCGCCGGACCGTGCGCCGCGCGCCGGTCAGATCAGCGCCACCGCCGGTACCGGCGCGGTCCCGCCCCGGTGCAGCCAGCCGCGTTCGGCGGCCGACCAGGCGGACGTGGTCAGCAGGTAGAGCGCGGCGGCCAGCGGCACCAGCGCCGCGAACAGCACGGTGCCGAACGAGAGGTACGGCATGACCGCCATCAGTCCGGCCTGCCCGGGCTGTCCCGGCTGCGCCGGCTGCTTCGGAGCGGCTGCCTGCGCACGGCGGGCCCGGCGGAAGTTGACGTACCCCACGGCGGCCAGCCCGGCGTACAGCGCGCCGAACACCACCCACTGCGCGGCGCTCTGCGCGCTGCCCGCGTGCAGGCCGAGCGGGACGCCGAAGAGGGTGTGGCCGAGCAGGTCGTTCGGGGTGGTGAACAGCCGGTACATCACCGAGAAGAACGGGATCTGGATCAGCATCGGCAGGCACCCGGCGAACGGCGAGGCCTTCTCCTCCCGGTACAGCTCGGCGAGCGCGGCCTGGAGCTTCTCCGGCTTGCCCTTGTGCTTGCGGTTCAGCTCAGCGACCTTCGGCGCGAGCCGGGCCCGCGACTTCTCGCCCCGCGCGGCCGCCCGCGCCAGCGGGTGCAGGGCGAGCCGGACGCAGACGGTGAACAGGACGATCGCCAGCGCGGTGGGCACCAGCTGGGCGAGGGAGGCGACGACGTCGTGGGCCAGGCCGACGGCCGGGTCGAGCACTGCGAAAACGGACATGGTGGAGCGAGCCCTCCGGGGTCTCAGCGTCTCAGGACATGAGTGATCGGCGGAGGGCGGCCGCGTGGACGGCGGTGGAGAAAGGGGTGGTTACGCGGCCGCCGGGGCCGCGCCCGGGGCCCTGGGGCGTCGCCTGCCCCGGGCGTCGGGATCGCGCTGCGGGAGGAAGGCCGTCCGGAGCGCCCGGCGCCGCAGCGTCCCGTCCCGGACGGCGGCCGGCGCCCGCGCGCCCAGCAACCGGGCCGCGGCCAGCGTGCCCGCGACGGCGCCGGCCAGCAGCACCACGGCCGCGGCGGCGGCCACCGAGGTCAGCGTCCCACCGTCGGTGAGCGCCTCCCCGGTCAGCACCCGGAGCAGGCCGAGCAGCATCGCGACGAATCCCACGGTGAGCTCCTCTCCTGCCGAGTGCCGAGTGCCGGGCACCGAGTGCCGGGCGTACCGGCTGATGAACCGACCGGTGTGCCGACGGACGCGCCGTGCTCGGCGGCACCGAGTCCGGGCGTTGTCGACGATGGTACGACGCCCGGCGCTCCCGGGGGGAGCGCGCGCTCACGGCGGGCGGCCCCGGCGCTCCCGCGCACCGTAGCCAGCGGTGCTACCCGGGGCTACCTTGGAAGGATGAAGACGATTACCCAGCGGGAGTTCCGGAACAACTCCGCCGCGGTGATGGACGCGGTGGAGGCGGGCGAGACCTTCCACATCACCAGGAACGGGGTCGAGGTCGCGGAGCTGCGGCCGGTCGCGGAGCGGCGGCGGCTCACGGCCGAGGAACTGGTGGCGCGGCACGTGAAGCTGCCGCGGGTGGACTACCAGCAGATGCGCAAGGAGGCCGAGGAGTACTTCGGCCCCGAGGAGCTGGTGGGGGACGACGGCGACGACCCCTTCGAGCGGCGGCGTGGCTGAGCGGCGCAGGGCGCCCCGGCGCCGCCCGGCCGGGGTGCTGGACACCTGCGTCTACATCGACCTGGCGCTGCTCAACCCGGCCGAGCTGCCGGCCGTGCCGGAGCTGACCGCGATCACCTTCGCCGAGCTCCAGCAGGGCGTCTCGATGGCCCGGGACGCGGTCAGCCGGGCGTCGCGGCTGGAGGTGCTGGGCGCGGCGATGGCCGACTTCGACCCGCTGCCCTTCGACGCGGCCGCCGCCGCCCGGTACGGGACGCTGGTCACGCTGACCATCGCCGCCGGGCGCCAGCCGCGTCCGCGCCGGATCGACCTGATGATCGCGGCCGTCGCCTCCGCGCACGGGCTGCCGCTGTACACGCGCAACGTGGCGGACTTCCGGGGCCTCGGCGCGGCCGTCGAGGTCATCGGGATCTGACCGGATCCGACTCGGTCCGGCAGACTCCAGCCGGGGCCGACCGGGTCCGACCGGCCGTGCCGCGCCCCCGGAAGGGGTCAGCCGAGCCGGACGGTCGTGCCGGTGGCGGCCGAGGTACGGGCGGCCTCCAGGACGGTCAGGGTGGCCACGGCGTCGAGCGGGTCGACCGGCGGCGGAGTGCCCGGGTCGGCCAGGGCGGCGGCGACGCCCGCGTAGAAGGCGGGGTAGTCGCCCAGGTCGGTCGGGACGGTGGTCGCGTCCTCGTCGGTGCCGACGGTGCCGTACCGGGAGGGCTGGTCGGCGCCCCACGGCACCCCGGCGCGGCCGGTGCCGTCCGGGCGCTGACCGGCGCGGAGGTCCTCCTCCTGCGGGTCCATGCCGAACTTCACGTATCCGGCGGTGTCGCCGAGCACTCGCAGCCGGGGCCCGACGAGCGGGGTGATGGCGCTGGTCCACAGGTGGGAGCGGGTGCCGCAGGCGTGGGTGAGGGCGAGGAAGGCGTCGTCGTCGACCACCGCGCCGTCCCGGCGGGTGTCGATCTCGGCGTAGACCGTCTCGACCGGGCCGAACAGGGTGAGCGCCTGGTCGACCAGGTGGCTGCCCAGGTCGTACAGCGTGCCGCCGCCCTCGGCCGGGTCGGCCAGCTCGCGCCAGCCGGCCTTGGGCTTGGGGCGGAACCGCTCGAACCTGGACTCGAAGCGGTGGACCCGGCCCAGCGCGCCCTCGCGGACCAGTCGGGCGGCGGTGAGGAAGTCGCCGTCCCAGCGCCGGTTCTGGAAGACGGAGAGCAGGACGCCCTGCGACCGCGCCAGCGTGCAGAGCTCCCGCGCGTCGGCGGCGGTGGCGGCCAGCGGCTTGTCGACCACGGTGGCCAGCCCGGCGCGCAGCGCGGCCCGGGCGAGCGGGACGTGGGTGCGGTTGGGCGAGGCGATCACGATCAGGTCGAGCGCGTCCCGGTCGGCCAGCAGCTGCTCCGGGGTGTCCACGGCACGGGCGCCGGGGTGGTCCGTGCGCAGCTGGGCGCGGCGGTCGGGGTTGGCGGTGACCACCGCGTCCAGCCGGAGCCCGGGGGTGCTGGCGATCACCGGGGCGTGGAAGGCGGATCCGGCCAGACCGTAGCCGATCAGGCCGACACGGAAGGGGCCGTCGTGGTCGCGGGAAGGGCGTGAGGAGGGGCTCATGCGCCTTACTCAATCACGGTGCGCCAGCACGAGGTATCCGATTGGCCCCGGTTTCGGTGCCCTCGGTGTGACGGACGGTGAGGCGGCCGGGGTGGTTCGACCGGGACGCCCGCCGGTGGGGCGGCGGGCGTCCCGGCGGTCCGGGGGCGGGTCGGTCCGGGGTGGTCGGGGTCAGCGGGCGGTCCGGGGTGGCCGGGGCCGGCGGGCGGGTCAGCGGGCGTGGGCGCCCGGGGTGCGGCGGCGCTGACGGTGGATGACGGCGACGACGGCGCCGGCCAGGAGGAAGGCCGAGCCGATCGAGGCCAGGACGCCGAGGGAGCGGTCGGAGCCGGTCTGGGCGAGCCGCTCGTGATCGGTGGCCGGCACCGGGGCGGGCGCGGCGGCCTGCGCAGGAGCCTGCGCGGGAGCCTGCGTGGCGGGACCGGGGCCGGCCACCGCGGCGGGGCCGGCCGTGGGCGGCGGCGTGGTGGCGGAGGCGGCGGGGGTGGTGGCCGCGGCCGTCGGGGCGGCGGTCGGCGTGGCCGGAGCGGTGGTGTGGTCGTGCCCGGCGGGGTGCCCGGACGACGGAGCCGGGGCGGTGCCGCCCGGAGCGGGGGCGGGCGGCGTCGCGGGTGTCGTCGTCGGTGCGGTGCCGCTGCCGTCGAAGACCACGTCCGAACAGGAGTAGAACGCCTCCGGGCTGTCCGAGCGCTGCCAGATCGCGTAGATCAGCTGGCGCCCGGTCTTCCCCGCCGGGACCTTGCCGGGCAGCACGTAGGAACCGTCCGTCAGCTGCGGGTCGGTGACCGTGAGGAACGGCTGGGGCTCCAGGTCCGCCCAGGTCAGCGGCTTGGTCGGGGAGTAGCCGGCGTTGGTGACGAAGAGCTGGAAGGTGCCCCGGTGCGGCGCGGTGGCGCGGTAGCGGAAGGTGAAGTCCGACCCGGCCGTGAGGTTGGTGGCCGGCCAGTCGGCGCGCGGCAGGTCGAGGCCCTTGTACAGGTCCGAGCCCGCGCTGCACAGCCGGCCGTCCGGGATCAGCTCGCGGTGGCGCCCGGCGGCGTCCCCGATCCGCAGGCTCATCCAGTCGTAGAGGGCGGCCGTGCCCCCGGCGGCCACGGCGGCCCGGCAGGCCGCCGACTTCGGGTGCTCGGCGCCCTCCAGGTAGCAGCCCTCGATCCGGCTGAGCGGATTCTGCATCGAGCCGTGCGCGGCGGCGGATCCGCCACCGACCCCGACGGTGAGGCCGGCGGCGGCGAGGGTGAGGACGGCGGCGGGGAGGCGGTGGCGCACGGGCATGGTGAGGGGACTCCTTCGCGGGAGCGGGGTGAGGGTGGTGCGGTTCACGCTAGCCGGGCGGCGGGGGCCTGCTGAGGGGTGCTCAGAGAGGTTAGGGGCGGCTTAAGGAGCCGTTGAGGCGGGAGATCCGCAGGACGGTACCGGAGCCCGTCCGGAGCCGGTCCCGGCCCGGGGCCCGGTGCGGGCTCCGGCGCGGTCGTCCGGACCTGGGCGTTCCGGTGGGCGGGACGTACTGCCGTCGGGCTGGTGTGCGGATTAGGCTGTGCCCCGTTGGGGCAGCCAGCAGTACCCCCGGCGGTCCGGTGTCCCGAGGTGGGTCCGGCCGGTGGGAGGCGCAACGGTGACGGCGGTGCGCCGCAGATTTGGTACGACCATCGCAAGACGTTGCAACTTCGGGAGACACGCACGTGGCAGAGCGCAAGCCCATCGAGTCCTGGCTGACCGACATGGACGGGGTCCTCATCCACGAGGGCACGCCGATCCCCGGCGCGGAGGAGTTCCTGCGCCGGCTGCGGGAGTCCGGCAAGCCCTTCCTGGTGCTCACCAACAACTCGATCTACACCCCGCGCGACCTCAGCGCGCGCCTGGCCGGCATGGGCCTGGAGGTGCCGGAGGAGTGCATCTGGACCTCCGCCCTGGCCACCGCGAAGTTCCTCAAGGGCCAGCGCCCCGGCGGCACCGCCTACGTGATCGGCGAGGCCGGCCTGACCACCGCGCTGTACCAGGCGGGCTACGTGCTGACCGACAACAACCCGGACTACGTCGTCCTCGGCGAGACCCGCACCTACAGCTTCGAGGCGCTCACCAAGGCGATCCGCCTGATCAACCAGGGTGCCCGCTTCATCTGCACCAACCCCGACGAGACCGGCCCGTCCACCGAGGGCGTGCTGCCGGCCACCGGCTCGGTCGCGGCGCTGATCACCAAGGCGACGGGCGTCGAGCCCTACTTCGTCGGCAAGCCCAACCCGCTGATGATGCGCGAGGCGCTGAACAGCGCCGGAGCCCACTCGGAGACCGCCGTGATGATCGGCGACCGGATGGACACCGACATCGTGGCGGGCATGGAGGCCGGCATGGAGACCATCCTGGTGCTCACCGGCCTCACCGCCGCCGCCGACGTGGAGCGGTTCCCGTACCGGCCGACCCGGGTCGTCCAGTCGATCGCGGACCTGGTCGACCTGGTCTAGCCTCTGCTCTGATGACGCGGGCCCCGCCCGGCCGATGGCCGGGCGGGGCCCGTCCGTTTGCGTGCGCCTGTTGCGTATGCGGAGGAGGGGGCGGGATGAGTACGGCGGGGGAGTCCATCGACGAGAAGCGGGTGACCTGGGCGGAGCTCTACTTCGACCTGGTCTTCGTCTTCGCGGTCACGCAGGTCTCCGGCCTGCTGCACCACCACCACGACTGGGGCGGCGTCGCGCGGGCGCTGGTGGTGTTCGTCCCGGTGTACTGGTGCTGGGTGGGCACCACCGTGCAGGCCAACATCCGCGACGTGGACACCCCGAGGGACCGCCTGGGGATCCTCGCCGTCGGCCTGGCCGGCCTCTTCATGGCGCTGGCCGTGCCCGGCGCCTACGAGGGCCGGGGCGTGCTGCTCGGCGCCGGCTACTGGGCGGCCCGGGTGCTGCTGCTGGTGCTGTTGATCCGCGTCCCGGGCGTCTGGCGCGGACCGTACGGGGTGGGCGTGCTGGTCAGCGGGCCGCTGCTGTTCGTGGGCGGGCTGCTCACGGAGGGGCCGCGGCTGGTGCTCTGGACGCTGGGCGCGCTCTGCGACCTGTCCGGCCCGGTGCTGTTCCGCAACCGGCTGGCCAAGGTGGCGTACCACCCGCAGCACATGCCGGAGCGGTTCGCGCTGTTCCTGCTGGTGGCGCTCGGCGAGTCGATCGTCGGGATCGGCGCCACGGCCGCCGCCGTCCGCCTCGACGCGGCCGAACTGGCCGCGGTGGCGGCGGCGTTCACCATCTCCGCCGGGCTCTGGTGGCAGTACTTCGTCTACGCGGCGGACGCCATGCGGCATGCCGTGGCCGTCGCGGACTCCCGCCGGGACGTCATCCGCCGGGTGTTCCAGTACGGCCACCTCGCGCTGGTGGCCGGGGTGATCGCGGTCGCGGTCGGCTTCGGCGAGACGGTGGCCGACCCGCGGCGGGCCCTCGGGGCGGGCTCGGTGGCGTTGCTGTACGGGGGCTGCGGGCTGTACCTGCTGACCTTCGGCTACACCCGGTGGATGATGTTCCGCGCGGTGTCGACCACCCGGATCGTGGCGGCGGCGGTGGTGTTCGCCCTGGTGCCGGTGATGGTGCGGCTGCCGGCGCTCGTCGTCCTCGTGGTGCTGGCGGCGCTGGTGGTGGCGCTGAACGTGGTCGAGCACGTCCGGGTGGCGCGGGCCGCCGCTGCCGCCGCCCCCGCGGTCGGTGACGGGCCGCCCGGTGTCGAGCCGGTGGGTGCGGGCGCCGCGGCGGAGTGAGTTGTCGGTGGAGCTGTGTAGCGTTCGGTGTGGAAGAGGGCGGGCGGCGCAAGCGGCGCGGTACGCCGGAGGTCGGGGCGGTGCGGCGGTGAGCGGCCGTCCGGTGGGAGGTTGATGTCGTGACGGACACGGTCGAGGCAGGCGTGGTCGAGGCAGCCGGGGTCGAAGCAGGCGGGGCCGAAGCAGGGGCGGTCGGCGGGCTGGAGCTGCCGGAGTCCTGGCGCGAGGTGCTGGGCGCCGAGGCGGAGCAGCCGTACTTCGCCGCGCTGGCGGCCTTCGTGGCGGCGGAGCGCGCGGAGCACCAGGTCTTCCCGCCGAGCGGGCAGGAGTTCTCGGCGCTGGAGGCCACGCCCTACGAGAAGGTCCGGGTGCTCGTCCTCGGCCAGGACCCGTACCACGACGACGGCCAGGCGCACGGCATGAGCTTCTCGGTGCTCCCGGGCACCCGGACGCCCCCGTCGCTGCGCAACATCTTCAAGGAGCTGAACGCCGACCTGGGCATCCCCGCCCCGGACAACGGCTACCTGATGCACTGGGCCGAGCAGGGCGTCCTGCTGCTCAACGCGGTGCTCACGGTGCGCGCGCACGAGGCCAACTCGCACAAGGCCAAGGGCTGGGAGAAGTTCACCGACGCGGTGATCAAGGCGGTGAGCGCGCGCGACGAGCCGGTGGTCTTCGTGCTCTGGGGCAACTACGCCAAGAAGAAGCTGCCGCTGATCGACACCACCAAGCACGTCGTGGTCCAGGGCGCCCACCCGTCGCCGCTCTCCGCCAAGCTGTTCTTCGGCAGCCGCCCCTTCTCGCAGATCAACGAGGCGCTGGCCGGCTTCGGCGTCGACCCGATCGACTGGCAGGTGCCGAACCTGAAGCAGGACTGACCGCACGGCGGGCCGGGCGTCGCGCCGGCCCGCCGTCACCGGCCGTTCACCGGCGTCGGCCGGAGGCCGGTACCCGGTGTGCGAAGCTGGGTGCCGACCTGGTCGCCGGACCGGGTCTGGGAGGGGCGGTACGTGCGCCTGGTATGGCGAGGGGCGGGGTTCCGGCTGGCCGTGGGGGCGGCGCTGCTGGGGCTGACGGCAGGGGTGGCGGGCTGCGGCGGCGGGAGTTCGGCCGACCCGCCGGGGAGTGCGGGCACAGGGTCCGCCGCGGCGCCCGCGCCCACCGGGTCCACCACGGCGAGCGGCGGCGCCGCCGGCGCCGGGCCCGTCCAGCTGCCGGGTCAGACGTTCTACGTGTCCGACCGGACGTCCGCGGCCCGGCAGTTGGCCGCGCTGCGCGGTCAGGGCCGGACGGCCGAGGCCGACACCCTCGCCGGGATCGCCTCCCAGCCCTCCTCGCAGTGGCTCGTCGACCAGGCCGCCCGGGGCAGCGTCGAGCAGTTGAGCCGTCTGGCCGCCGAGGTGGACCGCACCCCGGTCTTCGTCGCGTACAACATCCCGCACCGGGACTGCGGCCAGTACTCGGCCGGCGGCGCGGCCGACGCCGCCGCCTACCGCTCCTGGATCACCGGCGTCGCCGAGGCGATCGGCGACCGCAAGGCCTGGGTGGTGCTGGAGCCGGACGCCGTCGCGCACACCCTGGACGGCTGCGGGGTCAAGGGTGAGACCGCCGCCGAGCGGTACGGCCTGCTGGCCTTCGCCGTCCAGGAGTTGAAGAAGCGTCCGCAGGTCCGGGTCTACCTGGACGCGGGGAACCCCGGCTGGGCCCAGGACCCGTCGGCGATGGCCGGGGCGCTGGGCAAGTCCGGCGTCGCCGTGGCGGACGGCTTCGCCGTGAACGTCTCCAACTTCTACAGCACCGACCGCGACGCGGCGTACGGCGCCGAACTCTCCGCCGCGCTGGGCGGGAAGCACTTCGTCATCGACACCAGCCGCAACGGCAACGGCCCGCTGAGCAGCGAGGCCTGGTGCAACCCGCCCGGCCGCGCGCTGGGCGAGCCGCCCACCGCCGCCACCGGCCGGCCCGGGGTGGACGCGTACCTGTGGATCAAGAACCCGGGTGAGTCGGACGGCGAGTGCGGCCGCGGCGAGCCCCGGGCGGGCGAGTTCTGGCTGCCGTACGCCCTGGGGCTGGCGCGCGGGGGCGGGTAGCCGGGCGCGCCGAACGCCGGGTGTTCGGGCGCGTCGGGTGGTCGGGGCGCCCGGGGATCAGGCGGTCACCTGGATCCAGCGCGCGACCGAGGGGGTGCCGGCCCGGTCCGTCACGAACAGCATGTACCAGCCGGGCGGCAGCAGATCGGGGTTGCCGGGCAGGGTGAGGGCGACCCCGCCGGCCGAGCGCGTGCCGATGTCCAGGGCCACCGAGCGCTGCTCGACGTCGGTGGCGTGGGTGACCGAACTCGGCCGGACCAGCTTGGCGGTGGCGATGCCCGCCGGGTCCGGGGTGCCCACCGTGAGCGTGGTGCCGAGCTTCGCGCCGGCCGGGGCGTCGGTCACCCGCGGCCGCGCGCCGTGGAACAGGTACGGCGGGGTGTAGATCTCGATCCGCTGCTCGAAGGCGCCCGGTTCGGTGTCGGCCCTGTCCGCGAAGAGCGGGTCGGAGCCGAGGACCACCACCCGGCCGTCGGGCAGCAGCAGCGCCTCCGAGTGGTAGTCGCGTCCGACGGTCGGCTCGGCCGCGGCGCTGAAGGTGTTGGTGTCCGGGTGGTAGACCTGCGACTCGAGCAGGTCGCTGCGGTGCTTGCCGCGGTAGTCGCGGGAGCCGCCGGTGGTGAACACGGTGTCGTTCGGCAGGATCACGCTGTTGAGGTAGCGGGTGCCGCCGGCGGGCAGGTCCGGCCCGGGGGTGAAGGCGGGCTTCGGGGCGGAGAGGTCGGCGATGTCGGTGCGCGCGGTGGAGAGCGGTGACTCGCCGACGCCCCCGCCGCCGAGCACCATCACCTTCTGCGCCTGGGCGGGCGGCAGCAGGACGGAGGACGAGGTCTCGGTGAGCGCGGGGTCGCGCAGTCCCGGGACGGGCTGGAAGCTGTTGTCCCGCAGGTCCCAGAGCCCAGGGTCGCGGCCCTGGTCCGCCGGGCCGTAGCCCGCGTTGGAGCCGGAGTAGAAGAGCTTGCCGGAGGCGGTCAGGAAGATCGACGGGTAGGTCGGGAAGTAGCGGTCGGGCGCCTTCGACCAGGTCTTGCGGGCCGGGTCGTAGATCTCGTTGTCGTTGCCGCCGAGGATCTGCCCGGTGTCGTCCAGCCCGGAGACGGTGACCACCCGCCCGTCGCCCAGCCCGGTGAGCGTCGGGTACCAGCGGGCGTACGCCATGTCGGTGACCTGCTCGTACAGCTCGGTGTCCGGGTTGAACTCGAAGGCGGAGCGGATGCCCTGGAAGTCCTGCTTCTCCAGCGTCAGCCGGTCGGCCATGCCGTAGAGGTTGCGGGCGTCGGCGCCGTCCAGGCCCTTGATCGCGTACTGGGCGGGGGAGTCCTCGACGGACCCGGTGCCCGCCGCCACCGCCTCCACGAACACGTGCTGCTCGCCGGCCTTCACCACCGTCCGGTCGCCGGCGCCGGTCTTCGTCGCGGCCGGGACGGTCACCTCGGCGGTGGACAGGTAGGTGTGGCCGCCGGGACCGGTGAACACCGTGCCCTTGGGGAAGGTGCGGGCCGCGTCCGGGTTCTCGTTGCGCACCCGCATGGTGCCGGCTGCCTTCTTCACGGCGCCGTCCAGCGCCTCGTAGCGCAGGGTGCCGCCGGCCACCAGCAGCCGGCCGTCGGGCAGCGCGGTGTGGCCGCCGCAGAACATGTCCGCCGGGGTCGGGATCCGCCGGTAGGTGTTGGCGGCGGGATCCCAGAGCAGGCTCTTGAAGGAGCCCGCGTCGAAGCTGCGCCGGCTGTTCCCGGAGCCGGCGATGATCAGCACCTTGCCGGTGCGCAGCAGGCTGGCGTGGACGGCGTTGATCCGGAACTCGGCCGGGAGGACGACGGTCTGCCAGTGGCCGTACTCGGCCTTGTAGGCCGGGCGGTTGATCACGTACTGGTGGTACTGCTCGTGGGCGAAGCCGAGGACGGCCGGCGCGTTCATCCCGGCCACGGTCAGGGCGACCGTGCTGCCGAGGGCGAAGCGCCTGGTCCGGCCGGCGTTGCGGATCCTCACGGTGGGTGGTCCCTCCTACTGCGGCGCGACGACGGGCTGGTTCGACGGGCTGGTTCGACGGGCCGGGGCTGAGCGGCCGGGGTCAGCGGCCGGTGGCGGCGGGTGCCGTGGCCTCGGTGCTCTGCGTGCCGGGGGCGGCCCCGGCACGCTCCCCGGCCCGGGGCTGCCGCGGGACCCTCGGGGCGGCGGCGCCGGTGACCGTGAGCGTGGAGGTCGGCCGGGCCCGCCCGCGGCGGACCGCGTCGGCGGCCAGCACGAGCATCGGCAGCAGGCTCAGCAGCAGCGCCAGGCAGGCCCAGGTGCGCATGGCGAGGTGGTCGTGGCCGGTGAAGAACGAGGCCGTGACCGCCCCGCCGAACACCAGCGCCCAGAACAGGTGGACGCGGAACGTCGCCACCCGGTCGGGGCTGGCCGAGTGGCCCTTCGGCGTCACCACGAACCGGCTGCGCCGGCGGAGCAGGGCCTGGAGGAGCGAGGCCGCGTAGATCGGCCCGCACAGCGCCGACATCAGCATGCCCGCCACCCCGGAAGACCCGGCCGGCTCGTGCGGGCTGACGTTGTGCTTGCGGTTCCAGGTGTAGAGCAGCACCTGGAGGGCGGCCGCGTCGCTGTAGAGCATCATCCAGATCTCCGAGGAGACGTGGACCCCCGAGGCCCCGAAGCCCAGGTAGAGCACGCTCGACACCCCGCCGAGCAGCCAGGTCAGCGCCGCCATCGGGTAGAAGCAGACCATCAGCGTGTAGTTGAGCAGCCGGCCGGGCGACAGCCGCCAGGCGGCCCGCCAGTACTGGGTCAGGAGCGTTTCGTAGGTGCCCCGGCTCCAGCGGAGCTGCTGGGAGAAGAAGTCCGTCCAGGAGGAGGGGCCCTCGCCGACCGCCAGGACGTCCGGGGTGTAGACCGACCGCCAGCGCGCCCCGGTGGCCGGGTTGCGGCGGCGGTGGAACTCCAGCCCGGTCGCCATGTCCTCGGTGATCGAGTCGGACAGCCCGCCGATCGACCGCAGCGCGCCGATCCGCACCGCGTTGTTGGTGCCGACGAACATCGGCGCGCCGTAACGGTTGCCCGCCCGCTGGATCAGCGCGTGGAACAGGAACTGCTGGCTCTCGGAGAACCGGGTGACCGCCGAACCCGAGCTGCGGTAGTTCCCGTACACCTGCGGGCCGACCACGAACGCCACGTCCTCGTCCCGGAAGTACCCCAGCATCCGCTCGCCGAACTCGGGGAGCGGGACGTGGTCGGTGTCCACCGAGAGCCAGAAGTCGTAGGCGGCGCCGTGGGCCTGGAGCCAGCTGTTGTAGTTGCCGTGCTTGCTCCCGGCGCGGAACCGCCCCTCGGGCCGGTTCCACGGCCCGATGCCGCGCCGGCTGAAGTGCCGCACGCCCAGGTGGGCGCAGAGCGCGCGCATCGCGGGATCGTTCCCCTCGTCGAGCAGCCAGACGTCGTACGGTCCGTGGTGCCGGACGGCGAGCGCGGCGACCAGGGTGGTGCGCACCAGCTCCGGCGGCTCCTTGCCCGGTACGCAGGTGGTGAGGAACGCGACCCGGGTGCCCGGTTCGGGCGTGACCGGCACGGGGTCGCGGGCGACCAGCGTGGCGTGGGTGTTGGAGACGACGTTGACCAGGCGGAACAGCTCGACGACCGCGATGATCGTGACCATCGCCTTGTCGGCGATCAGCAGCCAGGCGTGCGTCTCGCCCGGCCGGACCGGCCAGTGGCCGGGGAGCAGCAGCCAGACCAGCAGCACCGACTCGACCGCCGGGGCGGCCAGCAGGAGCAGCGCGGCCCGGATCCGGTGCGGCTCCCGGCGCAGCAGGCTCCGGTAGCGGACGCGGTAGGGGCCGGGGGTGTCGCCGTCGCCGCCCGGGGTGGTGGCCGGACCGGCGAGCCGGCTGAAGTGGGCGTAGTCGTACGGGGCTTCGGGGACGGCCAGGGGAGCACCGGGCGCGCTCTCTTCGCGCGGGCGCCGCGAGAACTGCTTGACCAACTGTGGCTCCCCCCGTGGCCGGCGGCTCGGGCCGGCTCGATCGTGCGTGCTCCGACCGGAGGTGTGCGGTCCGATGCCCAGTGGCTGTGCCTGGGCGTCCTGGAAGGCCGCTCCCCCCGGAGCCTGGCCTTCGAAGCGGGGCGCCGCCCGGGCGACTGCGGTGTCGCCGGGCGGCTCTCGGGCGGCATCGGTGAAACGTGTACGACCGATCATCGCGCGCGGTCGTCCGGCCACTTCGAAGGCGGGGTCCCAGCGCGCCCTCCGGACTCCCTCCCGGGTGCGCGGGACCTTCTGGCTGCCCCAACTCTCCCGGAGGGTTGACGTGATCGCAACCAGTCCTGGAAACGATCATCGTGCGGGGGCGAGGATATGACGATTCCCGGCCATGCGGCCCGAGTTGGTGTGACGAGGGGATGATTCCTGCCCCGCGTACGCGGGCCGGTCGGACGGACGAGCGAAGGCCGGACCGCCGTACGGGTGGTCCGGCCTCCGCGCGGGTCCCTCGGTCAGGACGGCGGCAGCAGGGCCGTGCCGGTCGCGGCGCGGACCTCGTCGAACGAGACGCCCGGCGCCGTCTCGACCAGGCGCAGCCCGCCGGGCGTGACGTCGACGACGGCCAGGTCGGTGACGATCCGGTCGACGACACCCCGCCCGGTGGCCGGGAGCGAGAGCTCCTCGACGATCTTCGGCGAACCGTCCCGGGCGGTGTGCTCCATGACCACGATCAGCCGGCGGGCGCCGTGCACGAGATCCATCGCCCCGCCCATGCCCTTGACCATCTTGCCCGGGATCATCCAGTTGGCGAGATCGCCGGCGGCCGAGACCTGCATCGCGCCGAGCACCGAGACGTCGATCCGACCGGACCGGACCATGCCGAAGGAGAACGCCGAATCGAAGTACGAGGCGCCGGGGGTGACGGTCACGGTCTCCTTGCCCGCGTTGATCAGATCGGGGTCCTCGGTGCCCTCCAGGGGGTACGGGCCGACGCCGAGGACGCCGTTCTCCGAATGCAGCACCACCCGGACTCCCGGCGGGAGGTGACCGGGGACCAGGGTCGGCAGGCCGATCCCCAGGTTCACGTACTGGCCGTCCCGGAGCTCCCGCGCGGCCCGCGCGGCGAGCGCGTTCCGGGCCTTGGCAGCGCTCCGGGCGTCCGCGTCGGAAGCGCTCCGGGCGTCCGGGGCGTTCCGGGATTCGGGCGCCCGGCCCGGGGCGGCGACGGACCGCGGGGCGGCGGCGAAGGTCTCGGCGGTCATCGGCTCAGGCCTCCTGGAGCGCGGTGCGGACGGTGCGGCGCTCGACGCGGCGGTCGGCGGGATCGGCGAGGACCAGGCGGTCGACGTACACCCCGGGCAGGTGGACGGCGTCCGGCTCCAGTACGCCCGGTTCGACGATCCGGTCGGCCTCGACCAGCGTGGTCCGGCCGGCCGTGGCGCAGAGCGGGTTGAAGTTGCGGGCGGCGGCGTGGAACACGCAGTTGCCGTGCCGGTCCGCGACCTCGGCGCGGACCAGCGCGAAGTCGGCGGTGACGGCCTCCTCCAGCAGGTAGCGGCGCCCGCCGAACTCCCTGACCTCCTTCGGCGGCGAGGCCAGCGCCACCGAACCGTCCGCGCCGTAGCGCCAGGGCAGCCCGCCCTCCTCGACCTGGGTGCCGATCCCGGCCGGGGTGAAGAACGCGGGGATGCCCGCGCCCCCGGCGCGCAGCCGTTCGGCGAGGGTGCCCTGCGGGGTCAGCTCCACCTCCAGCTCGCCGGAGAGGTACTGCCGGGCGAACTCCTTGTTCTCCCCGACGTAGGAGGAGGTCATCCGGGCGATCCGGCCGGCCCGCAGCAGCAGGCCGAGCCCCCAGTCGTCCACCCCGCAGTTGTTGGAGACGACGTGCAGGCCGGTGGCGCGGGTGGCGGCCAGGGCGCCGATCAGGGTGCTGGGGATGCCGCAGAGGCCGAAGCCGCCGACGGCCAGCACCGCTCCGTCGGGGATGTCCCCGACCGCTTCGGCGGCGGAGTCCAGGACCTTGTCCACAGGGTCACCTCGTGAGGGGGGAGGGGGCGGAGGAACGCCCCACCACCGTCCCCGAGCGCGGGGCACGGCGACCATGTCGCCCGGCCCCACGCCGGTGCGCGCACACATGGTCGGCGCCCACACCCGGCACGCCCGCGCCCCGGGCGTCCGCGTACCGCGCCCGCGCCCCGGGTGCCCGTCCGCCGCGCCTCAGGAGTCGGTCACCCGGCGGCGCCGAGGAAGGTCCCCCACCCGCCGGCCGGTGCCTGCCCGACGTTCAGCGAACGCAGCTTGCGGATGGTGGACTGGTCCTGGACCTCCAGCCATTCGACCAGCTGCCGGAAGGAGACCAGCCGGACCTCCGGCTTGCCGGCGATGGTCTTGAGCGTCTCCTCGACGGCGTCCATGTAGATCCCGCCGTTCCACTGCTCGAAGTGGTTGCCGATGAAGAAGGGCGCACGGTTGCCGTTGTAGGCCCGGTCGAACCCGGCCAGGTAGGAGTCCCGGGCCTGGGAGCGCCAGTCGTCGTACTTCGCCGGGTCGCCCTTGGTGCTGCCGGCCGACTGGTTGGCGAGGATGTTGTAGTCCATCGAGAGCACCTGGAACGAGTGCCCGGGGAACGGGATGCTCTGCAGCGGGAAGTCCCAGACCTTGCCGTCCTGCACCTTCTGCGGCCATATCTGGAGGCCGCCGGAGGAGCTGGCGTCGTACTTCCACCCGAGGGCGGCCGCGGTCGGCAGCAGGGCCTTCTGCCCCTCCAGGCACGGGGTCCGCCCGCCGATGAGCTCCTTCTTGTAGTCGAAGGGGAGCGGGTCGACGTCGGTGAAGCCGGTGTTGGTGCGCCACTGGGTCACGAAGGAGACCGCCTGGTCGATCTCGCTCTGCCAGTCCTCGGGCGTCCACTTGTTGACGCCGTTGCCGTCCGAACGGGTCGAGCAGAAGTGCCCGTTGAAGTGGGTGCCGATCTCGTGGCCGGCCAGCCAGGCCTGGCTGATCAGCTTGATCGTGCTCTTCACCGCGCCGTCCGAGAGGTACGGGATGTCGGACGCGCCGACCGAGTGCTTCGGCGGGTGGTACAGATCGGCCTTGCCCTTGGGGAGGGTGTAGATCCCGGAGAGGAAGAAGGTCATGGCGGCCTTGTGTTCCTCGGCCAGCTTGAGGAAGCGGGGGAACTGGTTGTCGTCGGTGCCGCCGGCGCCGTCCCAGGAGAAGACCACGAACTGCGGCGGCCGCTCACCGGGCTTGAGCTTCTCCGGCTTGGGCTGGTTCGGCTGGGGGCCGGTGTCGGACGTGGAGCCGTCCCCGATCGGCGTGCCCTTGGCGCCCCCCTTGGTCGGCGTACCGGTCACCGCCGGCCCGCCGGTGCCGGTGCCGGTGCCGGTGCCGGCGCCGCCGGGGGCGGAGGAACTCGATCCTGAACCCGATCCGCTGCTGGAACACGCCGCCGCCGCCCCGAGCGCGACGGTCGCGGCGGTGGCGCTGAGCACGGTCCTGCGCGAGATGCTGGTCATGGTCTCCCCTGGGTGCCGCCGGCCGGGTCGAAAGGCGCCAGTGGGCCGCACCGGTCATATCGGGCAATTGATATGTAATACGCCGTTAGCATGTCATGTGGACGCGGAAGGCATCAAGGAAGAAGAAGCCCCGAGGTCCAACAACAGTCAACACGCCTACCCGGCAACGACCGGCTGCAACGGCCGGCCTTCTGTTGCGGTCCTGTGACGTTTTGCACGGTCTTGGGCGATCGGCTCCCGGCGGGGCGGGCGAGCGGTCCTCCGCGCGCGACCGGAACCACGAACTCCGGTACGCCGCAGGGGCGGAGGCCGGAGTGAGAGCTGGGGCGGAGGCCGCACGGGCGCGGCACCGCAGCGTCGACGACGCCGCGGTGCCGTAGGAGCCCTCGACGCGGTTCCGCGCCCACGCCGGCGCGGCGTCAGGTGACGACGAGCCGGCGGTTGCGCCGCACGATCCGGGCGATCGCGGTGCTGATCACGGTCGCGGCGGCGCAGGAGACCGCGAGGCTCAGCCAGGCGGTGTCGAACCAGTGGCTGTTGAGCCAGCCCAGCGTGACGATGTAGGCGGCCCAGACCAGGGCGGCCAGGGCCGACCAGCGCAGGAAGCGGTACGGCTCGGCGGGGGAGTGCCCGATGGCCAGGTCCAGCACGGTCCGGCCGGCCGGCACGAACCGCGCGACCACCACCATGGCGGCCGCGGCCCCGGTGGTGCGCCCGTCCAGCGCCTGCTGGACCCGGGCCACGCTGGCCGCCAGCTGCGGCCGGTGTTCGAGCCGTCGCTGCAGCGAGGGGGCGCCCCGGCGGGCCAGCCGGAGCAGCAGGAGGTCTCCCAGGAAGGAGGCGATCGCCACCCCGAATCCCAGTACCACCGGAGCGCCGTCTATCTGGGCCGTCTTGAGCACGGCCAGGATGACCAGCGTCCCGCTGGGGATGAAGGGGAGAAAGGCGTCGCCGAGTACGGCGCAGAGAGCCAGGGCGCAGATCCATGAGGATCCGATCACCGTCGCGATGTCCAAGTCAGGTACTCCCTCCAGGCTGCCCGGGGGAGCAGATGGCTGCAGGGGACAACGCTAGCGCCTCGACTTTTCATGCCATGAAGCACCCCGGCTGTGCTCGGCCTCACACGACGCGAGCCCCTGGAGCGGGGTGCCGTTCCAGGGGCTCGCGGGGATCGACCGGTGCTGGTCCAGCCCGACGACCTTGCAGGTGGGAGTGGATCCCGTTGGGTGATCCGCTCTGCGTCCTAGCCTGCCGGACGCCGCCCGCCCGTCGCGAGCCCTGCGGCTGGCGACTTCCCGCGCTGGCGTGAAGTCGCCACACGTGTTCGCGCGCTGGCTCTGAGTCAGCCGAACGGTCGGTAGGCGGGTGGTCGCACGGTGGAGCCGGGGAGCGGGAACACCCGGCCCGGCGGCGTGGTTGACCCCCCTTGGCAGTGGCGGGGCCGCGGACGAGGTGCGCGGCCGTCCCAGACGCCACACGGACACCGGCAGGACGGCCAGGAGGGCGGACGGCATGACCACCGACGACCAGCAGGATCGCGGGCCCGGACCGCGGAGCCACGCGGCGATCCGGGGCACCGCGCGGGGCTCGGCGCCCGCGCCGCTCTCCATCCTGGACCTGGCCACCGTGGGCGCCGGCTACACCCCGGCCGAGGCGCTGGCCTCGACCACGGCCCTGGCCCGCAGCGCCGAGGAGTGGGGCTACCACCGGTTCTGGGTCGCCGAGCACCACGGCATGCCGGGCGTCGCCAGCTCGACGCCCGCCGTCCTGCTCGCCCACCTCGGGGCCCACACCACGACGCTGCGGCTCGGGTCCGGGGGCGTGATGCTGCCCAACCACGCGCCGCTGGGGATCGCGGAGCAGTTCGGCCTCCTGGAGGCACTGCACCCCGGCCGGATCGACCTCGGGCTCGGCCGCGCCCCCGGCACCGACCCCGCGACCGCCCGGGCGCTGCGGCGCGGCCTCGCCGAGGGGGCCGACGACTTCCCCCAGCAGCTCTCCGAGCTGACCCACTTCCTCGACGGCGACTTCCCGGACGGCCACCCCTACGCCCGGCTCGCGGCCGTTCCCCGGAGTGCGGGCCGGCCGCCGATCTGGCTGCTCGGCTCCTCCGGCTTCAGCGCCCAGCTGGCCGGCCGGCTCGGTCTGCCGTTCGCCTTCGCCCACCACTTCAGCAGCACCAACACCATCCCGGCCCTCGACCTCTACCGGTCGTCGTTCCGCCCCTCGGTCGTGCTCGCCGAGCCGTACGCGCTGATCGGGGTGAACGCGGTCGCGGCCGACGACCGGGAGGCCGCCCGCAGGCTCGCGCGCTCCTCGGCGCTCGGCATGCTGCGCCTGCGCCGGGGGAACCCGGGCCCGATCCCCACCCCCGAGGAGGCGGAGAGCTACCCGTACAGCCCGGTGGAGGCCGACTTCGTGGACGACTGGCTGGGCAACGTCGTCCTCGGCTCGCCCGGCGAGGTCGCCGACGGGCTGGAGTCGCTGCGCAAGCGGACGGGGGTGGACGAGCTGATGGTCACCTCGCACATCCACGGCCACGAGGCCAGGCACCGCTCGTACGGGCTGATCGCCCGGGCCTACGGGCTCACCGGCGAGGCGGCCGCCGGCGCCTGAGCCCACCGGCGGGTCCGGTTCCCGGCCCGGCCGCGCCCCCGACCGGAGGCGCGGCCGGGCCGTCGTCACGGCGTGGCCGGCCGAGGGCGGCGCTCGCGGAGTATCGCGGCGACGTGCTCCGCCTCACCGGGCTTGGCGAAGTACCAGCCCTGCGCGGTGTCGCAGCCGGTGAGCCGCAGCCGTTCGGCCTGCGCCGCGCTCTCGATCCCCTCGGCGGTCACGGTCAGCCCGAGCGTGTGGGCCAACTGCACCATGGCGCCGACGATCTGCTCGTCGGCGTCGCTCCGGCGCGAGCCGGCCCCGGGGAGGCCGGTGCGGCCGGCCGGGTCCGGGTCGCGGAAGCCCTCGATGAAGGTGCCGTCCAGTTTCAGGACGTGCACCGGCAGCCGGGAGAGGTAGGCGAGGTTGGAGTAGCCGGTGCCGAAGTCGTCGATGGCGATCCGGACGCCCATGTCGGCGAGGGCCTGCAGGGACTGCAGCGGCCGCCCGCCGGGGCCGAGCAACGCGCTCTCGGTGATCTCCAGTTGCAGGAGCCGGGCCGGCAGGCCGGAGCTCTCCAGGGCCCGGGCCACGTCGGCGACCACGTCGGAGTCCCAGATCTGACGGGCGGCCAGGTTGACGCTCACGAAGGTCTCGTTGTCCGGGAACTCCGTGAGCCAGCGCCGGGCTTGACGGCAGGACTCCTCCAGCACCCAGGTGCCCAGCGGCACGATCGCGCCGGACTCCTCGGCGAGCGGGATGAAGCGGTCGGGCGAGAGCGTCCCGTAGCGCGGGTGGCGCCAGCGGACCAGGGCCTCGGCACCGTGCACGGCGCCGTCGGCGAGGCCGACGAGCGGCTGGTACTCGACGGTGAACTCGCCGCGCTCCAGGGCCGGACGGAGCGCGGTGGCGAGCAGCTGACGGGTCAGCTGGTGGGCGCCCCGGTCCGGGTCGTAGAGGGTCCAGCGGGCCCGGCCGTCGGCCTTCGACCAGTACAGCGTGGAGTCGGCGTCCTTGACCAGGTCGGCGGGCGTGGTCTCGTGCACCGACCGCTCGACGACGCCGACGCTGGCGGTGACCGCCAGCCGGTGCCCGGCCACGTCGAAGGGGCGTTCCAGCGCTTCGAGGAGCCGGGCGGCCAGTTCGGTGAGCTGCTCGCTGCCCCGGCTGTCGGCCACCAGGACGGCGAACTCGTCACCGCCCATCCGGGCGACCAGGTGGGAGCTGTGGTCGGAGACGCCGTGCCGGAGCCGGGCGGCGACCGCGATCAGCAACTGGTCGCCGATGTGGTGGCCGAGGGTCTCGTTGATCGCGGCGAAGCCGTCGAGGTCCAGGTAGCAGACCCCGACCCGACGGCCGTCCGGCCGGTCCGCCGCCGTCTCCGCGGTCTCCGGCGCGGTGATCCCGGCCGTGAGGCAGGCCGCGTCGAGCCGGTCGAAGAAGAAGGTCCGGTTGGGGAGCCGGGTCAGCGGGTCGTGCAGCGCCTGGTACTCCAGGCGGTCGCCGAGCCGGCGCTGTTCGGTGATGTCCTCGACCATGGCGAGCGTGTACTGCGGGTTGCCGGCGCCGTCCCGGATCAGGGAGATGGTCACCTTGCTCCACACCGTGCGGCCCTCGCGGTGCTTGAGCTGCTTCTCCACCCGGACGCGTTCGCGGTCACCGCGGACCAGCTCGGGGAAGAGCCGGTCGGGCATGCCCTCCGGGTCGATGATGTCGTGGATGTGGGTGTGGACCAGGTCGACGACCCCGCAGCCGACCAGGGTGGCGAAGGCCGGGTTGACCTCGATGATCCGGTCGTCGGGGTCGAGCAGGGCCATGCCGATCCCGGCGTCGCAGAAGGCGGCCCGGAACCGGGACTCGCTGGCGCTCAGCGCGGCCAGCAGGCGGTCGGTGCTCCCGGGCGTGGGAGCGGGGGCGGGATCGGCCGGGTCGGCGGGCCGGTGCGTTCCGTCGGCGAGCGGGGCCGAGCAGGTGGGACAGCGGGCGGCGTCCGGCGCATCGTCGGTGCCCGGCCGCCGTCCTGATCCCGCGTCGGGCGCGCCGTCCGACGCGGCACCGGGTGCCCGGTCGGTGCCCTGGGCCGGGCGGAGGTTCGGAAAGATGAGGTGGCGGTGCTGGTGCGGTTGTTCGTGCCGCACGCTTGGGTGTGCGTCGGCCCCCTCGTTCTGGCCCGGCACGGCATGCTCCCGTCCGCTGCTGACGCTTGACGCTGGTCAGGCCGGTCACCTGGAACTGCGGCGGCCGGCTCCCGCGCCCTGTCGAGGTCCTCACGGTCCGGTGCGCAACGCTCGCTGTGGAGCGTTCGCGTGGGGGATCCGCGTGAAGAACAGGGCGCTGCGGCCGATCATAGGACGCGGCGGCAACACGCGGTGACCGCCGCCAGGGTGATTTGCCTGCTTTCGCGGCATCTGAGGTGGTACATGCAGACGCCCCCGGTACACATCACATGATGTGCGCCAGGGGCGTGTGCTCCACAAGTGCGCCCCGGGCGCTTGTCGAGCGCTGGGAGCGCGCCGCCGGGGAGCCGCGGGCGGCGGTGCGTCAGGCCAGCGTGGCCGTCAGGGTGATGGTCGTCCCGGTCAGGGCCTGGCTCACCGGGCAGTTCGCCTTGGCGTCCTCGGCGGCCTTCACGAAGCCCGCCTCGTCGAGGCCGGGCACCGTGCCGACGACGGTCAGGTGGATGCCGGTGATGCCGGTGCCGGGCTGGAAGGTGACGTCCGCCTTGGTCTCCAGCTTGGTGGGCGGGTTGCCCGCGCCGGTGAGGCCGTGCGAAAGGGCCATCGAGAAGCACGCGGAGTGCGCGCCCGCGATGAGCTCCTCCGGGCTGGTCTTGCCGTTCGGCGTCTCGGCGCGCGCCGGCCAGGAAACCGGGAACTCGCCGATGCCGGACGAGTCGAAGGTCACCAGACCCTTGCCGTCGAGCAGGCTGCCGTCCCATTCGGTGTGCGCGGTGCGAGTGGTTGCCACGATCGGTACCTCCATTACTGGGGGACTGCCGTCCCGTCACTTCCGGTCATGCCGCGCACCAGCCTACGGGCAGGCCGGGGGGGCGATCACGGGTAACGCTCCAGGGCGCCGCGCCCGACGGCGGCCGGTCCGCCCGCCGGCCGGCAACGGCCCTGGCCGGGCGGCCGATCCGCGATCCGGTCACCGGTCCGGCCGGCGTCCGGATCGTGGACGGCTGAGCCAAATGGTGCGGATGCGCGGCGAGCGCCCTGTTAGATTTGCCCGGGCCCGAGCCCCGGCCGACGGACGGTCGGGTGCCCACCCCCAGAGAGCCGCGGAGCCGCCCCGATGACGGATCACCCCACGACCCCCGAGACCGGACCGTCCGACGGGATCGACGACGCCGTCCGGGCTGAGCTGACCAGCCTGCGCGAGAGCATCGACAACATCGACGCCGCGGTGGTCCACATGTTGGCGGAGCGGTTCAAGGCGACCCAGCGGGTCGGCCGGCTCAAGGCCGAGCACAAGCTGCCCCCGGCCGATCCGGCGCGGGAGCGCGACCAGATCCGCCGCCTGCGGGAGCTGGCGGCCGGCGCCCACCTGGACCCGGTGTTCGCGGAGAAGTTCCTCACCTTCATCATCGCCGAGGTCATCCGCCACCACGAGGCCATCGCCCGCGCCTGACCGCATCGGCCCGCGCTTCCTCGCGTTCCTTCGTGTCCCTCCGCTCCTCCCCGCGTTCCGGCGCCCGCGCCGGGCCGCGTCCCGGAGGCCGGCCGGCCCCCGGCGGGACGGGTCCGCGATGTCGGGCACGGGTAAAAGCGCGATTTCGCGTGGCTTCCCGGGTGGCGTAGCGTGCAGGTTCCCCCAGCCGGAGAGGTGGAGCAGCGACGATGGCGGTGAACCTGCCCGAAACGCACGGCGATGCCGGGAGCGCTCAGGCCCCGGCCGTCGGCCCCGGACGCGGCGCCGACGGTGCTCCCGGTGGCCGGGCGGAAGCCCGCCGGGCGCGGTCGCGCAAGGCGTCGAGGGGCGGCAAGGGGCCCAGGAGCCCGAAGGCCCGCCGGTCCGGGCGCCGTCCGCGGCCCTGGTGGATCGAGATCCCGGTGATGGCCGCGGTCGGGCTGCTGGTCGCGCTGCTGATCAAGACCTGCCTGTTCCAGGTGTTCATGATCCCGTCCGGGTCCATGGAGAACACCCTGCGGATCGGCGACCGGGTCGGCGTGAACAAGCTCGCTCCGCTCACCGGCTGGGAGCCGGAGCCCGGCCAGCCGGTGGTGTTCAAGGACCCGGGCGACTGGCTGCCGCCCCAGCCGACCGACGGGAACCCGGTCACCCGGGCCGTGGGCTCGGTGCTGGGCTTCGTCGGCCTGGTGCCGCCGAAGGACGACAACTACCTGGTCAAGCGGGTCATCGCGACCGGCGGCCAGACCGTGCAGTGCTCCGGCACCACGCTGACGGTCGACGGGGCGAAGGTGGACGAGCCCTACCTCCACCCCGGCGACGACTCCTGCGCGGGGCTGGACTTCGGTCCGGTGACCGTGCCCCAGGGGTACGTCTGGGTGGAGGGCGACCACCGGAGCGACTCCGCCGACTCGCGCTACCACCAGCGGGGCCCGGGCGGCGGCGCCGTACCGGTGGACAACGTGGTCGGGCCGGTGGCGGCCGTCGTGTGGCCGCTCAGCCACCTCGACTGGTTCGGCTCGGTCGGCCGCTGACCACGGCGGTTCCCCGCTCCCCGTCGTCCGGGGCCCCGGCGGTCCGCGCCGGGCGCTCGCCGAGCGCGGTCGCCCCCGTCAGGTCGTCCGTCGGTGCCGCGACCTCCACCGGTGCCGCGGCGGGGGACGGCTTGCTCGCCTGGGCCGCGAACGCGCCCGCCAGCACCAGCAGGCCGCCGGCCGTCTGAGGCAGGCCCAGGTGCTCCCCGAGCAGGATCCAGGCCAGCACGGTGGCGACGACCGCCTCCAGGTTGGCCACCACCCCGGCGACCGGCGGCGACAGGTGCCGGACGGAGACCACCCCGGTCAGGTAGGCGAGCACGGTCGCGACCAGGACCATCCAGGCGGCCGGGAGCAGTGCGGGCAGCGAGTGCCCGTTCATCACGACCTGCCCGCCGAGCAGCCCCCAGTCGGCCTCCCAGGGGCGGGTGAGGACGGTGAGCACGACCGCGCCGATCAGCAGCCCGAAGGCACTGACGGCGATCGGGTCGACCGGGCGGTCGCCCCGGCTGCCGGCGTCGGCCAGCACGAAGTAGCCGACCTGGCAGCAGGCCGCCCCGAGGGCGAAGAGCACGCCCAGCGCGTCGAAGCCCAGGCCGTTCCAGACCTCCACCACGCAGGCCAGACCGGCCACGGCCACCCCGGCGCCGACGGCGGCGCCCCGGCTGATCGGCTTGCGCTGGACGAACTTCACGTAGCCGATGAGCAGCGGCGGTCCGAGGTACTCGATCAACAGGGCGACGCCGACCGGGATCCGGGAGATCGCCGCGAAGTAGCAGGCCTGGACGCCGGCGACGGCGAGCAGCCCGAAGCCGATCAGCAGGCCGGGCCGGCGGAGCACGGCGGCCCGGTGGCGGTAGGCCAGCGGGAGCAGGACCACGGCGGCGCCGGTCACCCGGAGCCAGACCACGTGCAGCGGTGAGAGTCCCGCCTCGATCAGCGGCTTGGCGGCGGTGCCGGAGCCGCCGAAGGCGAACGCGGAGACCAGGGCGAGGGAGAGGCCGAGAGTTCTGCCCGGAGCGTGGCCGGTCAGGGGCTTTGAGCTGTGCACCGAGGCATTGTGACAGTCATACCGCCGATTCGGTAAGGCGCCATTTCGTCATTTGGTCCTGCACTGAACTGTGCGCAGTGGCGGGGTCCGCCACGGTGGCCGCCCTGCCCGCGGGAACGCGGAACGGGCCCGGAGCGGAGCCACCCGGCTCCGCTCCGGGCCCGTCGGAGGGCGCCGCCCGCGGCCGGCTACTGCCCGGTGCCCGCGCCGGCCCCCGCCGGCGACCCCGCGCCCGTGCCCGAACCGGACCCCGTGCCCGTCCCCGTGCCGCCCGAAGGCTGGGGCGCGGTGGTCGGCCCGGTGGTCGGGGCCGTGGTGGGCCCCGTGGTCGGCTGCGGCGACCGGGTGGGCCGGCCGGTCGGCTGGGAGGTCGGCTGCTGGGTCGGCTGCTGGGTCGGTGCGGTGGTGGTGCCACCGGACCGCGAGCCGTCCTGGTCCGTACCGGCGGAGCCGCCCGGGCCGCCCGGCGTGCCGGTCGGGCCGGAGCCGTTGCCCGCGCCGCCGGTCGTCCCGCCGGTCGCGCCGCTCCCGGGCGTGGCCGGCGGCGAGGCCGACCCGGACGGCGACGGCGAGCTGTCGGCGGGGCCGGCCGTGCCGCTGCCGCCCGACCAGTCCTTGCCCGAGGGCTCGGCGAAGTCGGCGACCGGCTGCCCCTTGAGCGCGGCCTTCATGTAGCTCGTCCAGATCTGCGCGGGGTACTGGCCGCCCGCCGCCCCGTCGATCCCGCCGGTACCGCTGAGGCTGACCTGGGCGCCGCTGCCCGGGTCCTGGCCGAACAGCGCCACCGAGGTCACCAGCTCGGGGGTGTACCCGACGAACCAGACCGACTTCTGGTCGTCCGTCGTCCCGGTCTTGCCGGCGACCGGGCGGCCCAGCGACTTCGCCCGCCAGCCGGTGCCGCCCGGGTCGCCGACGACGCCCTCCAGCATCGAGGTCACCTGGCGGGCGGTCTCCTCGCCGACCGCCTGGGTGGTCTTGTGGGCCGGCAGCGCGAGCGCCTCGCCCTCGCGGTCCACCGACTGCACCAGCCAGGGGGTGATCTGCTTGCCGCCGTTGTCCAGCGTGGCGTACACGCCGGCCATGTCGAGCACGCTCGGGGTGGCGGCGCCGAGCGGGATGGACGGCACCGGGTCGAGCCCGGGGGTGTTGCTGGGCAGGCCGAGCGCGACGGCGGTGTCGCGGACCTTCTGCAGGCCGGTGTCCTGGGCGAGCTGGGCGAACACCGAGTTCACCGACCAGTCGGTGGCCTGCTGCAGGGTGACCTGGCCGTAGCTCTTGTCGCCCTCGTTCGGCGGCGCGTACGGGGTGCCCTTGCCGCCGCGGACCTTGCGCCCGCTGGTGCCGTCGTAGACGGTGCGCGGGGTGACGGTCTGGCCGGACTGGGTCTTGGCGCCGTTCTCCAGGGCCGCCGCCAGGGCGATCGCCTTGAAGGTGGACCCGGCCTGGTAGTCCCGGCGGGTGGCGTTGTCCACGTAGTGCTTGGTGTAGTCGACGCCGCCGTAGAGGGCGACCACGGCACCGGTCCTCGGGTCGACGGAGACGGCGCCGGCCTGGGCGTTCGCGTCCTTCTTCCGCTTGTCCGGGTCGAGGGTGTCGTGCAGCTGCGCCTGGACCGAGTCCTGGAGGGCCTGCTGGCGCGCCGGGTCGACGCTCAGCTTGATGGTGTAGCCGCCCTTGGCCAGCTCGGACTCGGTGATGACGTTGTTGGCGGTGAGGTACTCGGTCGCCGCGTTGACCAGGTAGCCGGCCTGACCGGAGAGGCCGAGCTGGGCCTGCGGGCCCTTGACGTCGGGGAAGGCGGTGGCGGCCCGCTCCTCGGCGGAGAGCCAGCCCTCCTTCACCATGCCGTCCAGGACGTAGTTCCAGCGGTTGACCGCGTTCTGCTTGCCGGCCGGGGTGGCGGTGGCCACGTCGTAGGCGCTCGGGGCGTTCAGCAGGGCGGCCAGGTAGGCGCCCTGCGCCGGGTCGAGCGCGGCGGCGTCGACACCGAAGTACTGCTGGGCGGCGGCCTGGATCCCGTAGGCGCCGCGCCCGTAGTACGAGGTGTTGAGGTAGCCGGACAGGACGGCGTCCTTGGTCTCGGTGGCGTCCACCTTGATCGCTATGAAGAGTTCCTTCACCTTCCGGGTGACGGACTGCTTCTGGTTCAGGTAGGTGTTCTTCACGTACTGCTGGGTGATCGTCGAGCCGCCCTGGGTGCCCTCGCCCTTGGCCGTGTTGACGGCGGCGCGGACCAGACCGGACACGTTGACGGCGCCCTCGTGGTAGAAGTTGCGGTCCTCGGCGGCCAGCGCGGCGTGCTGGGCGGCGGGGGAGACCTTGTCCAGGCCGACGTTCTGCCGGTTGGTCTGGCCGGTCCGGGCGACCACCGAGCCGTCCTGGTAGAGCCAGGTGTTGCTCTGGGCGGTCGCGGCGGCGTGCGCGTCCGGCACCTTCACCAGGGCGATGCCCAGGGCGAACAGGCCGACGCCGAGCAGCAGCGCGGCCGCGAGGCCGAGCAGGCTCATCCGCCAGGTCGGGATCAGCCGGCGCCAGCCGGTGCGCTTCGGGCGGCGCGGCCTGCGGCCGCCGGCCGGACCCTCCGGGGAGCGCTTCAGGCGCTCCACCGGGCGGAGCCCGAGGGACGGCGTGCGTCGGCCGCTCCGGGTGTTTGGGGACAAAGCGGCAGCCTTTCCTGCGGGCGAACCGTGCGGCCAGCACAAAACGGGAATGTCGACGGTTGGGGACCTTTGCCCCGTTTCCGGTGTACAGCCCAGGACGTGCCGAGCGGGCCGATTGGCTCCGCCGAAGCGGCAAGCGAGACCGACATCACACGCAAAACGGACGCCGAAGGGCAAAAAATCAGGGAGCCTCTCGCGACTGCGAGAGGCTCCCCAAGTGTCTGTGCGCCGCCAGGGACTCGAACCCCGGACCCGCTGATTAAGAGTCAGCTGCTCTAACCAACTGAGCTAGCGGCGCCTGCTGACCTGGAGAACAATACACGGTCCGGCCGGGTGCCCCGAACCACCGGGGGCGAAGGGCCCGTCCACCCCCGGCCCGGCGCCCGTTTCCGCCCGGTTGGGGCGGAGTTCGTGCCCGGTTAGGGTGGGAACGTGCCCAGCTCCCGCCCCGGCCGCCGGGGGACACGGCTCGCCGTCGCCGCCCTGCCGCTCCGGCCGGCGGGCGAGGGGGTGGAACCGCGATGACCGGATCGGGGGCGCACGACTCCGCGATGTTCCTGCGGATCGACGGGACGCCCCTGCACGTGCGCACCGAGGGCGGCGGACCGGTCTGCCTGCTCACCGGGGGGCTGGGCAGCAGCTGGTTCGACTGGGACCTCGTGGTGCCCTTCCTCACCCCCTACCGGACGGTGGTCCGCTTCGACCGGCCCGGGTACGGGCTGAGCGCCTCCGAGCCCGCCACCCGGCCGGCCCCGACGGCGGCGGGGGAGGCGGCCCGCATCCGGGGCGTGCTGGACGCGCTCGGACTGCGCGAGCCGTGCACGGTGGCGGGTCACTCGCTGGCGGGGTTCCACGTCGAGGCCTTCGCGCGGCTCCACCCGGGCCGGACGGCCGGGCTGGTCCTGCTGGACGGCAGCGTCGAGTCGGACCCGCGGCCGCTGCCGGCCCCGGGGCTGCGCGACCTGGCGGCCCGCGCGGTCGCGGGCGCGGCCACGGCCGTCGCGGCGCCGTACCTGCTCGGGCCCACCGTGCGCGGGCTGGTCGCCCGGGCGACCACCGTCCGCCACGAGGACCTCGCCCCGGCGCCGCTGGTCCGGCACTGCTACCGGACCGGGCGCGCCCTGCGCGCCCTGCTCCGGGAGAACGCGTGCTACCTCGACATGGCCGCCGAACTGGACGAACTGCGGGGCGCCGCACCGCTGCCGCCCGGACTGCCGGTCACCGTGCTCGCCGCCGACGACGGGTGCCGCGGCAGCCGCACCCTGGACCGGCTGGCCGAGCAGCGCGGTCTCGCCGCGCTGCTCGGGGGCGACTTCCGCAGCACGGCCCCGGCCGGGCACCTGCTGATGTTCGACCGCCCGGACGCGGTGGCCTCGGCGATCCTGGACACCCGCTGAGCCCCGCGCCGGAGCCTCCCGGCGCAGGCCCCGGAAACGCCTCAGGCCGCCCACCGGAGTGGACGGCCTGAGACCTTGCCATGTGCGCCGCCAGGGACTCGAACCCCGGACCCGCTGATTAAGAGTCAGCTGCTCTAACCAACTGAGCTAGCGGCGCCTGCTGACCCGCACGACATTACACGGAGTCCGGCCGATCTGCCGAATCGAGACGATCCGGTCACGCCCGGTGACGGTCGGCGCCGCCGGGTGCCACTACTCCGGGTAGTGGCAGGCCGCCTGGTGGTCCAGGTCCGGCGCGGGGCCGGTCAGCGGCGGGGCCTCGGTGTCGCAGCGGGTGCGCGCCCCGGCTTCGAGCCCGGCGTAGACGGGGCAGCGGGTGCGGAACGGGCAGCCGGTGCGCCGCGCGGTCGGCGAGGGCGGGTCGCCGGCCAGCAGGATGCGGCTGCGGGCCCGCTCGGCGGCCGGATCCGGCAGTGGCACGGCGGAGAGCAGCGCCCGGGTGTACGGGTGCCGGGGCCGCTCGAAGACGGCGGAGACCTCGCCCTGTTCGACGGTCCGCCCGAGGTACATCACGCTCACCCGGTCCGCGAGGTGCCGGATCACCGACAGGTCGTGCGAGACGAAGAGGTAGGACAGGCCCAGCTCGGCCTTGAGCGACTGGAGCAGGTTGAGCACCCCGGCCTGGATGGAGACGTCCAGCGCGGAGACCGGTTCGTCCAGCACCAGCAGCTTCGGCCGGACGGCCAGGGCCCGGGCGATCGAGATCCGCTGGCGCTGTCCGCCGGAGAACTGGTGCGGGTAGCGGACGGCGTGCGCCGGATCCAGGCCGACCTGCCGCAGCAGTCCGGGCACCCGGCGGCCGATCTCAGCACGGTCGGTGCCCTGGGCCCGCAGCGGTTCGGCGACGATGTCACCGATCGGCATCCGGGGGTCGAGGCTGGCCATCGGGTCCTGGAAGACGATCTGCAGGTGGGACCGCATCCGGTGGGCGGCCGAGCGGGAGAGCACGGCGGTGTCCTGCCCGAGCAGCTGGATCCGGCCCGACTCCGGCTTCGCGAGCCGCAGCAGCTCGAACAGGGTGGTGGACTTCCCGGAGCCGGACTCGCCGACCAGGCCGAGCGTCTCGCCCTGCCGGATGTCCAGCTCCACCCCGTCCACGGCGTAGACCTCGCCGATCCGGCGCTTGAAGACGGTGCCCTTGAGCAGCGGGAACGTCTTGGTGAGGCCGCTGACGGAGAGCACCGCCGGGCGCTCCCCGCGCGGCCCGGCAACGGCGGCCGCGGCCGGTGGCACCGGCGGTACGGGGTAGACCTCGGCGGGCGCGGGCCGGCGTCCGGCCAGTTCCCCGGCCCGCACGCAGGCGGCCAGGTGCGCCTCCTCGGCACTCCCGCCGGACGCCGCCGGTCCGCCCAGGTCCGGCTCCGCCGTCCGGCACCGCTCCTCGACCAGCGGGCAGCGCGCGGCGAACGGGCAGCCGGGCGGCAGTTCGGCCATCGGCGCGGGGGCGCCGGGGATCGGCACCAGCGGTCCGCCCCGGCCGTCCAGCCTCGGCACCGCGCCGATCAGGCCCAGCGTGTAGGGGTGGCGGGGCGCGGCGAAGAGTTCGTCCACGGCGGCCGTCTCGACCACCCGGCCCGCGTACATCACGGCGACCCGGTCGGCCATCCCGGCGATCACTCCGAGGTCGTGGCTGACCAGGACGAGCGCGGCGCCGGTCTCGCGCTGGGCGGTGCGCAGGACGTCGAGCACCTGGGCCTGGATGGTGACGTCCAGGGCGGTGGTGGGCTCGTCGGCGAGCAGGATGTCGGGGTCGTTGGCGATGGCCATGGCGATCATCGCGCGCTGGCGCATCCCGCCGGAGAACTCGTGCGGGAAGCTGTCCAGCGCGCGGTCCGGGGCCGGGATGCCGACCAGGTCGAGCAGTTCGGCGGCCCGTTCGCGGGCGGCCTGCTTGTCGAGGCGCTGGTGGATCCGGAGCGCCTCGACGATCTGGTCGCCGATCCGGTAGACGGGAGTGAAGGCGGAGAGCGGGTCCTGGAAGACCATGGCGACCCGGCTGCCGCGGATGGCGGCGAGCTCACGGCCGGGCAGGCCGACCAGCTCCCTGCCGTCCAGGGCCACCGAGCCCCGGACCCGGGCGGTGCCCGGCAGCAGTCCGAGCACGGCCAGGGCGGTCACGGACTTGCCGGAGCCGGACTCGCCGACGATGCCCAGGGTCTCGCCGCGGCGCAGGCTGAGGTCGACGCCGCGGACGGCGGGGACGGTGGCGCCGCGCGGTCCGGTGAAGTCGACCCGCAGGTCGCGGACGGCCAGCAGCGGGGTCTCGACGGTGGTGGTCACGTTCTTCCGCGCTTCCTACGAGTCCTACGAGGGGTACGGGCGACCTCGGTGGTCGGGTCGAGGGCGTCGCGCAGCCCGTCCCCGATCAGGTTGACGGCCAGGACGAAGAGCACCAGCAGCCCGGCGGCGAAGTAGAACAGCCAGGGGAACACCGGGGCGTCGCTGGTCCCGGCGGCGAGCAGGGTGCCGAGCGAGACGTCGGGGGCCTTCACGCCGAAGCCGAAGTAGGAGAGCGCGGTCTCGCTCATCACGGCGCCGCCGACCGCGATGGTGGCGTCGATGATGAGGAAGGAGGCGACGTTCGGCAGGACGTGCCGGGTGATGACGCGCAGCGGCCGCACCCCCATGAACTGTGCGGCGCGGACGAATTCGCGCTCGCGCAGCGAGATGGTCATCGAGCGGACCACCCGGGCGGTGATCATCCAGTTGAAGAGGGCGAGCAGCAGCACGAAGGCGAGCCAGCCGGTGCCCTTCAGCCGGGGCGAGATGATCGTGATGATCAGGAAGCTGGGGAAGACCAGCATCAGGTCGACCAGGAACATCAGCACCCGGTCGGTCCAGCCGCCGAAGTACCCGGCGCAGGCGCCGACCAGGGAGGCCAGCACGGTCGAGAAGAGCGCCACCAGCAGGCCGATCACCAGGGACTTCTGCAGTCCGCGGACGGTCTGCGCGAAGACGTCCTGGCCGACCCCGTTGGTGCCGAACCAGTGGCTGCCGGAGGGGGGTTGGCGCAGGGCGGTGTAGTCGGGGGTGGCGTAGTCCCAGGGGGTGAGGTACTGGCCGCCGAAGGCGAGCGCGAACAGCAGCAGGACGACGACGGTGCCGGCCACCGCCCAGCGGGCGGCGAGCAGCCGGGCCAGGACGAGCCGGCCGCGGCCGGCCGCCGCGGGAGCGCCGACGGGCGGGGCGGCGACGCCCGGTGCGGCCGCGACGGCGGGTAGGTCGAGCGCGCCCGGGGCGCCCGCGACGAGCGGCAGCACGGGGGCGGCCGGTGCGGCGGGCGGAGCGGGTACGGCGGAACCGGTGGACCGGGCGGGCTCGGCGGGCTCGGCGGGTTCCGTGGTGACGGCGGTCATGGCGGCTCTCCTCCGGTCAGGACCGCACGCGCGGGTCGAGGGCGGCGTGCAGGGTGTCGGCGAGGAAGCCGGAGGCGAGCACCACCACCGCGGCGAACAGGTTCACGGCGACGACCGAGTTGACGTCCTGTTCGTTGATGGACTGGATGAACCACTCGCCCATCCCGTGCCAGCCGAAGATGGTCTCGGTGAAGGCGGCGCCGGTGAAGATGCCCAGGAAGCTGTAGGCGAACATCGTCGACATCGGGATCACCGCCGTCCGCAGCCCGTGCTTGACCAGGGCGCGGCCGCGGGTGAGGCCCTTGGCCTCGGCGGTGCGCAGGTAGTCGGAGCCGAGCACGTCGAGCATGGTGCCGCGCTGGTAGCGGCTGTAGGTGGCGAGGCCGCCGAGCGCCAGCGAGAGGGTGGGCAGCAGCAGGTGCAGCGCCCAGTCGCCGAGGTGGGCGCCGATCCCGCCGGCCAGCCCGGGGGTCTCGTAGCCGGTGAAGGGGATCACCTCGTGGCCGGCGACGTCCTTGGCGGCGATGGCGCCGTTCTTGAGGAAGAGCGCGACCAGGAAGACCGGGGTGGAGAGCATCACGAAGGAGAAGACGGTGAGCAGCCGGTCGGATATCCGGTACTGGCGCACCGCGCTCCAGGCCCCGGCGGCCACGCCCAGGGCCATCCCGAGCAGGCTGCCGATGAGCAGCAGGCGCAGTGAGACCCAGATCCGCCGGCCGAAGTCGTCCGCCACCGGGGTGTCGTGGATGGTGCGCCCGAGGTCCCCGTGGAGCAGGTCGCCGGCCCAGCGGCCGAAGCGCTCGACGACGGGGGTGCGGTCGTTCAGGTTGAGGTCGGTGAGCTGGCGCTCGACCGAGGCGGCGGCCGGTCGCGGCACCTTGGCCTCGAAGTAGGCGCGCGGCTGGAGGGCGGCGGCGGACAGCGCGTACGCCAGGAACACGGCGGCTATCAGCAGCACCGCGTAGTAGCTGAGCCGCTTCGCCAGGTAGCGGAGCATCAGCGGCCGCCCGGGGTGGGGGCGGGGCCGACGCGTGGGGTGGGCATCGGTGGGTGGCCTTCGGTCGGTGGCCCTGGTGGAGCCGTCGGGGAATGTCCAGGTCAGGAGTGTTGCACCGGCTCAAGGCCGGGGTGTTGCGGCAGTGTTGCCGTCCGTTTCGTTTGGATCAGGTGTGAACTCCGCCCCCTGGTACTCGTGCTGATCGGCTGTTACGTTCGCTCCGCCGGCACCGACTTGGCTGCCCACGCTCAAGCTTCGCCACACCTCGCGACGCTCAACCCTCACCAACCTGATGGATTTCACCCGGGGGGAACCCTCATGGACGCTTCCACCACGCCCGTACGCCGTGCCGGCCGGGCCGCCGTGCTCGCCCTGGCCGTCGCGCTGGCCGCCACCGCGTGCAGTTCGGGCGGCGGCGGGTCGGCCGACAAGGTGGCCAAGAGCGAGCCCCCGAGACAGGGCGCGATCGACGTCAACGCCAAGTCGCCGGACCAGCTGCGCGACGGCGGGGAGGTCCGGTTCCCGCTCTACCAGTGGATCACCCAGTGGAACCCGTTCCAGGTGGACGGCCGCTACGGGGACGCGGTCGAGATCATGCGGGCCCTGGAGCCGAACCTCTTCACCACGGACGAGACCGGCACCTTCAAGCCGGCCCCCGACTACCTGGTGGACGCCAAGGTCACCTCGACCTCGCCGCAGGTCGTCACCTACAAGCTGAACCCGAAGGCCAAGTGGTCGGACGGCAAGCCGCTCGGCTACCTGGACTTCAAGGCGGACTGGGAGGCCAGCGGGGGCAAGAAGGACGGCTACAACATCGCCGACTCCTCCGGCTACGAGCTGATCTCCGGGATCGAGCAGGGCGCCGACGCCTCCGAGGTCAAGGTGAGCTTCTCGGAGCCGTACGCGGACTGGCAGAACCTGTTCCGCCCGCTGATCCCGGCAGCCGGGATCGGCACGGCCGACGACTTCAACAAGGGCTGGGTCGAGAAGATCCCGATCACCGCCGGCGCGTTGAAGATCGGTACGGCGGACAAGACCGCGCAGACCATCACGCTGGTCCCGGACCCGGCCTGGTGGGGGAACAAGCCCAAGGTCGAGAAGATCACCTTCCGGGTGATGTCCCAGTCGGCGACCACCCAGGCGTTCCTGAACAACGAGATCGACTTCGCCACGGCGGGCACCGCCACTGCGTACGGGCAGCTCAAGGACGCCAAGGACGCGGTGATCCGGACCGCCAGCCCGTGGGACGAGGTGCACATCTCGTTCGGCGGCGGCGGCCCGCTGGCGGACCAGAAGGTGCGCCAGGCGCTCGGCAAGGCACTGGACCGCCCCTCGCTGATCAAGATCGCCAACAACGGCGTGCCGGTGGAGTTCAAGCCGCTGGGCAACCACATCTTCATGCCCAACCAGGCCGGCTACCAGGACAACTCGGGCGAGTGGGCCAAGTTCGACCTGGCCGCGGCCAAGAAGGCGCTGGACGAGGCGGGCTGGAAGGAGGCCGGCAGCGGGCAGCCGCGCACCAAGGACGGCCAGCCGCTGACCCTGCACTGGGTGCTCACCGACGCCGCTCCGCAGGCCCAGCTCGACCTGGCCACCGCGGCCCAGTCGATGTGGCTGGCGGCCGGTGTGAAGGTCGAGCTCGACAAGGTCCCGAGCAACGACTTCTTCACCAAGTACGTCAACCCGGGCAAGTTCTCCATCGCCAGCTGGCGCAACACCGACTCGTTCCCGCTCTCCAGCAGCCTCGGCAACTTCCGCCTGCCGCAGGGCGACAACGTCTTCGGCAACTACTCCAAGCTCGGCACGCCCGAGATCGACGGGCTGCTCAAGAAGGCGGCCGGCACCATCGACCCGGTGGAGGCCGCGAAGCTGTACAACCAGGCGGACGCCAAGATCTGGGAGCTCGGCCACACCGTCGAGCTGTACCAGCGGCCGACGGTCGTCGCGAGCCGCACGGGCCTGGCGAACTACGGCGCGTTCGGCCTGGCCAGCGTCGACTACACCACGGTGGGCTGGGAGAAGTAGCGGCCGCCACCGCGGCGGTGGTGGCGCCGGCGGCACGGCTGGCGTCGACGGCACGGCGGGCGCTGGCGAGCAGCGCGGTGATCACGAGGCCGGTGGCGCGGACACGGGTGGAACGGCTCTGCCGCCCCCGCTGTCCTGCCACCGGTCTTGACCTTCCGCGATGCCCGCAGGCACCCGTGTCGTGGGGTCCGTCCGGACCCGCGCGCCTCCAACCGAGGAAAATCTAGCGGGGAGATCCGGGTGGCCGGGCCGTCCGGCGGGGGCGCGCCGGAAACCCGTCGCGCTGTCACCCGGTTCGCGCACCGCGTCGTCAACTCTCGCTGACGGCAAGGCAGAACGGACCTGGGCGCCCGGAGCGGCGCGGTGCGGGAGCGGCGTGCGGGCGTACCGGACGCGGGTCGACGTGGCGCGCCCGGGGGGCCCGAGCGGTCTCCCGCGCGGGCGTGGGGGCGCTCAGGCCGGGCGCGGGGCGGCCGCGCCGGTGCGTGCGCCGGGCCCGGGCCGCTGCCAGGATGCGGCGGGTACAGCCCGTCCGCCCCGGAGCCCGGAGACCCGTCCATGACCAGCGATCCCGCCGCAGCACCCCGCCCGCACCACGTCGACCCGCGTCCGGTGCGCCGGATGGTCCCGCGCAGCCGGAACGAGCCGCACCGGGTCGCCACCCCGCTGGAGCTCTTCTTCGACCTCTGCTTCGTGGTCGCGGTCGGCCAGGCCGGTCGGGAGCTCGCCCACGACCTGGCCGCCGGCCACTACGGGGACGGCCTGCGGGGGTACGTCTTCGCCTTCTTCGCGATCTGGTGGGCCTGGATGAACTTCACCTGGTTCGCCTCCGCCTACGACTGCGACGACGTCCCCTACCGGGTCACCACGCTGGTCCAGATCGCCGGGGTGCTGATCCTCGCCGCCGGGGTGCCCCGGATGTTCGCCGAGCAGGACCTGGTGCTGTCGGTCGTCGGCTACGTGGTGATGCGGCTGGCGATGGTCACCCAGTGGCTGCGCGCGGCGGCCGGCGAGGAGGGGCAGGCCCGCGGGGTGGCACTGCGCTACGCGGCCGGCATCACGCTCTGCCAGCTCGCCTGGGTGGTGATGCTGCTGCTGCCGCACGACGCCCGGGCGTACGTGGTCCCGATCGGCATCGTGGCCGAGCTGTCCGTGCCGGTGATCGCCGAACTGCGGCTCCGGACCAGCTGGCACCCGCACCACATCACGGAGCGGTACGGCCTGTTCACCCTGATCGTGCTCGGCGAGACGGTGGCGGCGGCGACCGTGGCGGTGCAGTCGGCGGTGGACGAGCACGAGGGGCTGGCCCGGCTGCTGCCGGTGGCCGGCGGCGGTCTGCTGATCTGCTTCTCGGCCTGGTGGATCTACTTCGCCCGGCCGGTCCACGACCACCTGCGCACCAACCGGCAGGCCTTCTCCTGGGGCTACGGCCACTACCTGGTGTTCGGCTCGGCGGCGGCGATCGGCTCCGGCCTGGAGGTCGCGGTGGAGTCGGCGGTGCACAAGGCGCACGTCTCGGAGACGGTCGCCACCGCGACGGTGACCGTGCCCACCGCGATCTACCTGTTCACCGTCTGGCTGCTGCACTCGCGGCACACCAAGAGCGGGGCGGAGCAGGCCATGCTGCCCGCCGCCTCGGCGGCGGTGCTGGCGTGCACGGCGGCGGGCGGCTCCGGCGTCCTGGTGGCGGGCCTGGTGACCGCGGCCACGGTGGCAGTGGGCGTCGTGCTGCACGCGCGCAGCGACGCCCGGGCCGCCGCCGGCGCGGCCTGAGGCTCCGGCCGGCCGGGGGCGGCCGCGGCCGGGTGCCCGGCGGGGTGTCCGCCGGGGTGGTGCTCGTGGGGCTGCCCGGGGGAGTGGCCGATGGAGGGCCCTGGGGAGTGGCCGACCAGCTGCTGGAGCGCCTGGCCGTGCCGGGACAGCCAGCCGAGGTAGGTCGGACTGACCCGGGCCAGGTCCAGGTAGGCGGCCCGCAGCTCCCCGTAGAGCGCGTCCAGGGCCGGTGGGCTGAGCGCCCGCGGCCGCCAGGTGAGCAGCAGCCGGACGGCCAGCGGGTCGCCGTGCACCGGCCGGACGACGGTGCCGGGCCCGGGGGCCGAGGTCGGCTGGCAGGGGCGGACGGCCTCGCCGGAGGCGACCAGCTCGGCGGCGGTCGCGTTGTCGCGCACCTGCACCACGCGGGGGTTGAGCCCGGCCTCGCTGAAGACCCGGCGCATCGCGGCGTACTCGTGGTCGGCCGTCGGGTCGACCATCCAGGTGTCCTCGGCGAGGTCGGCCAGGTGGACCACCGGCCGGGCGGCGGCCGGGTGGCCCGCGGCGAGCGCGACGAACTGCGGCTCCCGGGCCATCAGGACCCGGTGCTCGGTGTCCGCCGGGACCTTCAGCGGGAAGCCCTCGCTCTCGTGCACGAAGGCGACGTCCAACTGGTCGGCGGAGACCATCCGCAGCAGGGCGTTGGCGGAGATGTCGATGTGGATGGTGGTGTCGGTCTCCGGCAGCCGGTCGTGCACCCGGCGCAGCCAGGCCGCCACCGCCCTGCTGCCCACGCTGCCGATCCGCAGCCGCCGGGCGCGCTCGCCGCTGGCGGTCTCACGGGCCTCCTGGCGGGCGGCGGCGACCAGCGCGGCCATCTCGGCGATCACCGGCCGGGCCCGGGACAGCACCGAGTGGCCGAGCGCGGTGGGCCGGCTGCCGGTCTGCTCGCGGGTGAACAGCGTTCCGCCGACGGCCCGTTCGATGCGGTGCAGCTGTGTGGTGAGGGAGGGCTGGGTCATGCCGAGCTGGAGCGCAGCCTTGCGGAGGCTGCCGCTGTCGGCAATCGCGCACAGCACCCGGAGGTGTCTCACGTCGAGCTCCACGTCGGGAGCATAACGGTCAATTCGGTGTGACGCCAGGGACATGACAGGTCGTCCGTCCGAACGCCCCCGGCTCCGCGGGTGATTGCCCGGTGCTATCGCCGGTTGACATCATCCGCCGCGCGGCCGCGCTGACCCAAGCTCTGGGGACAGCAAGCATTCATCCGATGCCCGCGACCGGCCCCCACCGGCTGCGGCGCACCCCACCATCGGAGCCCCCACATGCACCGCATTCCGCGGACGTTCTCCGCTGCCCTGGGCCTGGCGCTCGCCGCCGGCCTCGCCGCCCTGCCCGGCACCGCGACCGCCGCCCCCGCGACCGGCGCGGCCCAGCACTACACCGCCGCCGCCTCGGCGCACCCGGGCACCGGGAAGGCCGACAACCAGGCGTTCTACGAGGCCGTGATGAAGTCCGCGCGGGCGAAGCAGGCGGCCACGCCGTACCTGAAGGCCGTCGTGGTGACCTACGACGCGAGCAACGCGCCGTCCTTCGCCTCCGAGATATCCCGGAGCGCCCAGATCTGGAACGGCTCGGTCGCCAACGTCCGCCTCCAGTCCGGCGCGAACGCCGACTTCTCGTACTACGAGGGCGACGACCCGAGCAACGGCTCGTACGCCAGCACCGACGGCCACGGGTCCGGCTACATCTTCCTCGACTACACCCAGAACCAGGAGTACGACTCCACCCGGGTCACGGCGCACGAGACCGGCCACGTACTCGGCCTGCCGGACCACTACTCGGGCCCGTGCAGCGAGCTGATGTCCGGCGGCGGCCCGGGCCCCTCCTGCACCAACCCGTACCCGAACAGCACCGAGCGCAGCCGGGTCAACTCCCTGTGGCGCAACGGTCTGAGCGCCACCACGCGCTGACCGGTCCGCGGGCCCCCGCGCCCCGCCGGTCCCTCCCGCCCCACCTCGTCGGACCGCTCCACCGCCCCACGGTGGAGCGCTCCGCCCGCTCCACCGCTCCGCCCGCTCCACCGTTCATCAGTTCACCCGTTCACCCGTTCGCCGTGGCCCACCCCCAGCGGCCCCGGCACCCGCGAACAGGAGCCCCCACATGAACCGCATGTCCCGCACGCTCTCCGCGGCCGTCGGCCTGGTGCTCGCCGCCGGCCTGGCCGCCCTGCCCACCACCGCCGTCGCCGCGCCCGCCCCGGCGGTCCAGGGCTACACGGCCACCACCGCCTACGCCGGCTCGGCCGCCGAGGACGCGAACAACCAGGCGTTCTACGAGGCCGTGATGAAGTCCGCGCTGGCCAAGCAGGCGGCCACGCCGTACCTGAAGGCCGTCGTGGTGACCTACGACGCCAGCAGCGCGCCGACCTTCCGCAACCAGATATCGCAGAGCGCCCAGATCTGGAACGGCTCGGTCACCAACGTGCAGCTGCGCTCCGGGACCAACGCCGACTTCCGCTACTACGAGGGCAACGACTCGCGCGGGTCCTACGCCAGCACCAACGGGCACGGCCAGGGCTACATCTTCCTGGACTACGCCCAGAACCGTCAGTACAACTCCACCCGGGTCACGGCGCACGAGACCGGCCACGTGCTCGGCCTGCCGGACCACTACTCGGGCCCGTGCAGCGAGCTGATGTCCGGCGGCGGCCCGGGCCCCTCCTGCACCAACCCCTACCCGAACAGCACCGAGCGCAGCCGGGTCAACTCCCTGTGGCTCCGCGGCTGACCCCTCGGCCGATCCCCGGTCGGACCGCGTGACCGCGTGACCGCGTGAACCGCCGACAGGGCCCGGCCGCTCCCCCCGAGCGGCCGGGCCCTGTCGGTGCCACGTGCGAGCATGCCGACGAGGACCAGTCCACCGACCGCGAGGTACCGCCGCCATGCCGCTCTCCGTCCCCGACCGCCTGGCCGACCTGCCGTACGCCCACCTGCTGCGCCCGCACTCCGGCCCGCTGCGCAGCGACGAGCGCTACGACACCGTCCACTTCGACGGTGGCGAGTACACCGACCAGTCCGCCGGCGGCGCCACCTTCCTGGAGTGCGCCTTCACCGGCGTCGCGCTGAGCGGGGTCAGGCTGCGCCGGGCCCGCTTCAACGAGGTCTGGGCCCAGGCCGGCCGCTGGGTGGCCTGCGACCTCAGCGACACCGAGTGGCAGGACAGCGCCGTCACCGGCGGGGTGCTGGCGGGGGTGGCCGCGCACGGTTCGGCGCTGCGCCGGACGGTCTTCCGCGGCTGCAAGCTGGAGGCGGTCAACCTGCGCGCCGCCGTCCTGCGCGACGTCGTCTTCGAGGACTGCCTGCTGCGCGACGTGGACTTCGGCGACGCCAAGCTGACCGAGGTCTCCTTCCCGGGCTCCACCCTGGAGGAGGTCCGGTTCCGCGGCGCCAAGCTGACCAAGGCGGACCTTCGCGGCGCCGTCCGGCTGGGCCTGCCCGACGGCCACCAGGGCCTGCAGGGCGCCGTCATCAGCTCTCCGCAGCTCCTCGAACTGGCACCGCTGTTCGCCCAGGCCCTGGGGATCACGGTGAAGGACTGACCCGGGGCGGTGAGCCCGCCGTTCAGACCGGCGTCGCCCGGTGACGACCGGGCGAACAGTCCGCCAACCCTGCCCCGGCCCTCTGGTGGGGCGGTCCGGGCGGCGGGAGGATGCTGCGCGATCGAGCCCCAACTTGTGTGCACAACATCGCCAGTGAAGGGACGGGCTGGGCTGATGGCCGAGCTGAGTCGTAGAAAGTTCGTCGCGTTGTCCGGAGCCGCCGCGGCAGGCCTGGCCGTGGCCGGGACCACCGGTGCGGGGGCGGCGCCGGGCGCGCCCGCCGCGGCGCCGTCGGCGGCGCTGTCGCAGACCGGCACCATCGCGGACGCGAAGCACATCGTCATCCTGATGCAGGAGAACCGCAGCTTCGACCACTACTTCGGGATGCTGCGCGGCGTGCGCGGCTTCGCCGACCGCAGCGCGATCCAGATCGCCAACGGGTACAGCGTCTTCAACCAGCCCAACGGGCTCGGGCGGCAGTACCCGTGGCAGTTCAGCGCCACCAAGCCGGCCGGCGGCGCCGACCCCGAGCGCCTGGCCCAGTGCAACGGCGACCTGGCTCATGGCTGGTCCGACCAGCACCGGGCTTGGAACGGCGGCAAGATGGACTCCTGGGTCGCCGCCAAGGGCAACGTCCGCACGCTCGGGTTCCTCACCCGCCAGGACATCCCGTTCCACTACGCGCTCGCCGAGAACTGGACCATCTGCGACGCCTACTTCTGTTCCGTCCTCAGCGCCACCGGCCCCAACCGCACCTACCACTGGTCCGGTCAGATCGACCCGGACGGCGCGGCGGGCGGCCCGGCGAACGACGGCGGCGACGAGAAGGGCCTGCGCTGGCAGACCTACGCCGAGGCGCTGGAGGGCGCCGGCGTGAGCTGGAAGGTCTACCAGAACGCGGCCGACAACTACGGCGACAACGCCCTGGCCTACTTCACGGCGTTCAGCTCCGCCCCGGCGGGCAGCCCGCTCGCGGTCAAGGGCATGGGCTCCGTCCCCAAGGCGACCGGCCGGACCCCGGACGACATCGTCGCCGCGCTCAGGGCCGACGCGCTGAACGGCACGCTCCCGCAGGTCTCCTGGATCGTCCCCGACCAGGGCTCCTCCGAGCACCCCTACTCGACCCCCCAGGACGGCGCGCACTTCGTCCACAACGTGATCGACGCCCTGGCCGCCGCCCCGGACGTCTTCAACTCCACCGTCCTCTTCCTCAACTACGACGAGAACGACGGCTTCTTCGACCACGTCCCGCCGCCCGCCGCGCCGGCCGGTACCCCGGGCGAGTTCTACGGCGGGACCAACATCGGCCTCGGCTTCCGCGTCCCGATGATCGCCATCTCGCCCTGGACCCGCGGCGGCTGGGTCAACTCCGAGGTCTTCGACCACACCTCGGTGCTGCGCTTCCTGGAGAAGTGGACGGCCGCCATCGGCAAGCCGGCCACCTGCCCCAACATCACCGACTGGCGCCGCCGGGTCTGCGGCGACCTCACCAGCGCCTTCGACTTCGCCAACCCGGTCTACGGCCTGCCCGCCCTGCCCAACACCGACGCGGTGATCGGCATGTCGAGCTGCGGACCGCTGCCCAACCCGGCGCCGGTCGACAACAAGTTGCCCGTCCAGGAGCCCGGCACCCGTCCGGCCCGCGCCCTGCCGTACCAGCCGAACGCCAACCTGGACCGCCTGGAGTTCGGCTCCGCCGGGGCGATCAAGGTCTGGCTGACGATGGCCAACGAGGGCGCGGTCGCCCAGAAGTCGGCGCACTTCGCGGCCTACGCCAACGCCTACCGCAGCGGCGGGCCCTGGCAGTACACCGTCGACCCGGGCGGCAACCAGAGCGACTTCTTCAACTGCGGCACCGGCTTCGGCGGCGGCCCGTACGACCTCTCGGTCGTCGGCCCCAACCGCTTCCTGCGCCGCTTCAGGGGCGATGCCACCAAGGCGGGCAAGAACGCGGCGGTCACCGCCTCGTACGCGGTCGAGCCGGGTACCGGGAAGCCGGCGCTCTACCTCAAGCTCGCCAACACCGGCACCACGGCGCTGACCTTCACCATCACCTCGAACAACTACCGCACGGACGGCCCCTGGACGTACCAGGTGCCGGCCGGCGGCAGCGTGAGCGACTTCTTCAACGTGGTCGCCTACACCAACGGCTGGTACGACTTCACCGTCACGGTGACCGCGGACAGCTCCTGGTCGCAGCGGTTCACCGGCCATCTGGAGACCGGTACGGCCAGCGTCAGCGGCTGATCCCCGGGCGCTGGATCCAGCCACCGGATCCAGCCGCCGCCGGGCCCCGGCCCCCGGGAGGACGACGGTCGGTGATCCCCCGGGGGCCGTCCGCGCGCGGGCTCCCGGGGGCCGGGGCCCGGGCGGCCCGCCAGCGGATGCGCCCGCCGGACACCGGTGTGAGAGTGGGGGCAGCCCGGAAGTCGTCCGGAGGAGGAGTCATGGGCATCTTCGACAGGTTCCGCCACAAGGCGCACGACGCCGCCGGGGAGGCCAGGTCCTCCTCACTCGGCGGGAGCCAGGAACAGGACACCACCGCGATGACGGACCCCGCCCAGCGGGCCGCGCTCGCCCACGACGAGGCCGCCGACGCGTTCGGCGCCGAGACCGAACGGGCCCGCCGGGTCGGCGAGGCCCGGCAGACCCCCCGGGTCACCGAACGGGAGGCCGAGGAGCGGGCCCGCGAGGACATGACGGCCGAGGGTGATCCCTGGGACTGACGCCGACCGCTGATCGCCGACTGCCGACCGCTGATCGGCACGCCGTAGGGACGCGCCCGCCGGGCGCGTCCCCACGGCGTTCCCGGGCGCCGGTCAGTGCCCGCGCGGCGGCAGCGGCGGCCGCCGCAGGTTCGGCCGCGGGGTGTCGTCCGGTGGCGGGACGGCGGCCGGCGCGTCCTCCAGCAGGTCCAGCGCCAGCCGGACGGCCGTGACCAGCTCGGGGTGCTGCCCCCGGGCCCAGTCCTGCGGGGTGCGCAGCACGTGCACGTCCGGCTCCACGCCGTGGTTCTCCACCGACCAGCCGAGCCCGCCGGTGAACCAGGAGGCGTTCTTCGGCACCGAGATCTGCGTCCCGTCGCCGAGCGTGTGCCGCCCGGTCATGCCGACCACCCCGCCCCAGGTGCGGTTGCCGACCACCGGGCCGAGCCGCAGCAGCTTGATCGCGGCGATGATGACGTCGCCGTCCGAGCTGGTGGCCTCGTCGGCCAGGGCCACGATCGGTCCGCGCGGTGCGTTGCGCGGCCAGCGCACCGGCTGGCGCCCCCGGCTGAAGTCCCAGGCCAGCACCGGCCGGGTGAGCTTCTCCAGGACCAGCTCGGAGACGTTGCCGCCGGCGTTGCCGCGGACGTCCAGGACCAGCGCGGGCTTGTCCAGCTCCCGGCGGAGGTCCCGGTTGAACTGGGCCCAGCCCGAGCCGCCCAGGTCCGGGATGTGCAGGTAGCCGCACCGGCCGTCGCTGAACTCCCGGACCAGGGAGCGGCGCTTGGCCACCCAGTCCTGGTAGCGGATGGGCCGCTCGTCGGTCAGCGGGGTGACGGTGATCCGGCGGATCCCGGTGCCCCGGCCGTCCCGGCCCTCCCGGCCGCGCAGGGTCAGCTCGACGCTGGTGCCGCCGGTGCCGGCCAGCAGCGGGGCCGGACCGCGCACCCGGTCCACCGGGCGACCGGCCACCGCCAGCAGCTCGTCGCCGTCCCGGACGCCCTGGGAGGCCAGCGGGGCCCGGGCACGCGGGTCGGAGGACTCGCCGGGCAGGATGCGGTCGACCAGCCAGCGGCCGTCAGCGGAGTGGCGGGCGTTGGCGCCGAGCAGGCCGAGCGGCTGCTGGACCGGTGAGGGCCCCTCGCCGCGCCGGGACGGCGTGACGTACGCGTGCGAGGTGCCCAGCTCGCCGAGCAGCTCGCGGAGCAGGTCGGCGAAGTCGTCCGGCCCGGCGATCCGCTCCAGCAGCGGCTCGTACTGGGCGACCAGCGCGGGCCAGTCCAGCCCGGACATCCCGGCGTCCCAGAACTGGTCCCGGACGATCCGCGCCGCCTCGTGGTACGCCTGGCGCCACTCGGCGGCCGGACGCACGGTGTGGGTGATCCGCCGCAGGTCCACCGTGGTGCCGGCGGACGGCGCGGTGACCGGGACGATCCGCAGGGTGCCGGCCGAGTAGACCGCGACCGAGCCGCCGTCGCCCGAGACGGCGTAGCCGTCCAGCTTGTCGGCCAGCGTGCTGCGGGTGCCCCGGGCCAGGTCGAAGTACTCCAGCGAGGGGCGGCCGGAGGTGTCGTCCGGGTTGGTGAAGGTCTGTCCGAGGGTGCCGGAGATCGGCCAGCGCAGCCAGACCAGCCCGCTCCGCACGGCGTCGGTCGCCGAGTACTTGGAGGCGATCACCGGGAACGGCAGCAGCCGCTCGCCGATGCCCCGCGGGTCCACGTGCACGGTGCCGTCCCCGCCGCCGTCGCCGCGTGGGGCGCCGTCCTCGGCGGGGGCGGCGAACGGGGACGGGGTGTCGGCGGTGAGCGGGACGAGGTAGGGGCGGCAGCCGAGCGGGAAGGAGAGGTCGCCGGTGTGCACGTCGTGCACCGGGTCGAAGCCGCGCCAGGACAGGAAGGCCAGGTAGCGGCCGTCCCGGGTGAACACCGGCTGCTCGTCCTCGAAGCGGCCGTCGGTGATCTCGGTGATCGGCGCGGGCACGTCGGTGCGGGTCAGCCGGATCCGGCGCAGGGAGCGGCCCGCGACCGGCTGGGACCAGGCGATCCAGTGCGAGTCGGGGGAGAAGCGGGCACCGCCGACCGGCCCGTGCTCGGAGGCGGCCAGTTCGCGGACGGCGCCGTCCGCGGTGGCGACCAGCAGCAGCCGTCCGTCGGAGGCGGCGGCGGCCAGGTGGGTGCCGTCGGGGGAGGCGGTGAGCTCCAGGACGCGCCCGAGCCGGCCGGCGGCGAGCACCCGGTGCCGGTGCGTCCCCGTGCCGTCCGCCGCCGGGCCCGCGCCGTCCGCCGCCGTCCCCGGATCGTCGCCCCCGTGCCCGGTGGCGTCGTGGCCGGGCAGCGGGACGATCTCGACCGCGTCCTCGCCCTGTGCGTCGGTGATCCAGCCCGCCTCACCGGTGTGCCCGAGCAGGACCGGCAGCCGGGTGCGCACGCCCGGGGTGTCGGCGAGCGCCCGGGCCGGGCCGTCCCGGTGGGTGAGCCAGTACTGGCTGCCCCGCACGGTGATCAGCCCGGCGCGGCCGGTGTGGTCGCAGGCCAGGTCCTTGACGTGGGAGGCGGCGCTCACCTGGTACGGCCGCCGGCCGGCCCGGGCGCCGCCCAGCGGCACCCGCAGCCGGTGCGGCGCGGGCGCGTCCAGGCCCTCCAGCACCCAGAGGTCGCCGGCGTGCTGGTAGACGATCCGGGTGCCGTCGGTGGCGGCCTCGCGGGCGTAGTAGGAGGCGTGGTCGGTGTGCCGGCGCAGGTCGGTGCCGTCGGGGCGGCAGGAGTAGAGGTTGCCGATGCCCTCGTGGTCGGAGAGGAAGGCGATCCGGTCGCCGACCGGCATGGGCGAGGCGAGGTGCCCCCGGTGACCGGCCAGGACCTGCTCGCCGTCCACCCAGAGCCGGCCGGTGGCGCCGCCCCGGTAGCGCTTCCAGGCGGCCGGCTCGTGCGGCGCCGAGCCGGTGAGCAGCACGGTGTGCGCCCGGCTCAGCTGGGCGTCGCCGACCGGCCCCCAGGGCATCCGGCGGCCGGGGGAGCCGTCCGGCGGCAGCGCGTGTGCCCAGGTGTAGTGGCCGAAGGGCTCGTGGTAGGAGGTGACGGCGAGGAGTTCGCCGTCCGGCAGCCAGCCGCGCAGCCGGGTGTCCTGGCTGCCCCAGTAGCTGAGCCGGACGGCCTCGCCGCCCTCGACCGGCGCGGTCCAGATCTCGGGGGTCGGGCTCTGCCAGGCGGTCCAGGCCAGGGTGCGCCCGTCGGGGGAGATCCGGGGGTGGCTGACCCTGGTCCGGTCGCAGCTGACCCGCCAGGCACGGCCGACGGTGCCGCCGGGGGAGAGCGGGGCGATCCAGACGTCGTCCTCGGCGGTGAACGCCAGCAGGCCCCCGCGCAGGTGCGGGTAGCGGAGGTAGCCGGGTGCCGTCATCTCTCCATGGTTCGACGGGGTGTTACGCGCGGCAACCGGACGCGCCGCGCGGCAGGGTCCGACCGGTCTGGACCATTGACACCGCACGGCCGAATCCACTTCAGTGGTCTAGTCCAACTAGGGTGCGCGGTCGGGCCGAACCCCCACTGGCACGTACCTTCGCCGTGCCCTCGGACGTCCCCCACGATCCGCGCCCCCGCAGGAGTCCCCGCATGCGCAGAACACCTGTAGCCGCACCCGTCCCGCCCCGCCGGCGCCCCCGCACACTGCTCGCCGCCGGCACCGCCTCGGCCGTCGCCGCCGCGACCATGGTCGGCCTGACCCTCGGCCTCGCGCCCGCCGCCTCGGCCGGGGAGTTCCTGGTCAACGGCGGTTTCGAGAGCGGGGCCAGCGGCCCCTGGAACTGCTCCGCCGGCACCGGCAGCGTCGTCACCGGCCAGGCCCACAGCGGCAGTTACGCGCTCGCCGCGGCCGCCTCGGCCGGTGACACGGCCCGCTGCGCCCAGACCGTCACGGTCGCCCCCAACACCACCTACACGCTCAGCGCGTACCTCAAGGGCTCGTACGTCTACCTCGGCGTGGACGGCGGCACCAGCACCTGGACGCCGGGCACCGGCGGCGCCTACCAGAAGCTCAGCGTCAGCTTCACCACGTCCGCGACCCAGACCAGCGCCACCGTGTACACCCACGGCTGGTACGGCCAGGGCACCTACTACGCGGACGACGTCTCGCTGGACGGCCCGGGCGCGCCCAGCCCGACGCCCACCGTGCCGCCCACGGTCACGCCCACCGTCACCCCCACGGTGACCCCGACCGTCACGCCCACCGTGACCCCGACGGTCACCCCGACCGTGACGCCCACCGGTACGCCCACCGGGCCGGCCGGCAGCCACGCCCTGGTCGGCTACCTGCACGCCAGCTTCGCCAACGGCGCCGGCTACACCAAGGTCGCCGACGTCCCGGACTCCTGGGACTTCATCAACCTCTCCTTCGGCGAGCCGACCTCCGTCACCTCCGGCGACATCCGGTTCAACCGCTGCCCGGTCACCGAGTGCCCGGGGGTGGAGTCCGACGCGGACTTCAAGGCCGCGATCGCCGCCAAGCGGGCCAAGGGCAAGAAGGTGCTGATCTCGATCGGCGGCCAGAACGGCCAGGTCCAGCTCACCACCACGGCCGCCCGCGACGCCTTCGTCAGCTCGGTCTCGGCGATCATCGACAAGTGGGGGCTGGACGGCCTCGACATCGACTTCGAGGGCCACTCGCTCTCGCTGAACACCGGCGACACCGACTTCAAGAACCCGACCAGCCCGGTCGTCGTCAACCTGATCTCCGCCGTGAAGACGCTGAAGGCCAAGTACGGCCCGAACTTCGTCCTCACCATGGCCCCGGAGACCTTCTTCGTCCAACTCGGCTACCAGTACTACGGGTCCGGCCCGTGGGGCGGCCAGGACCCGCGCGCCGGCGCCTACCTGCCGGTGATCCACGCCCTGCGCGACGACCTCACCCTGCTGCACGTCCAGGACTACAACTCCGGCTCGATCATGGGCCTGGACAACCAGTACCACTCGATGGGCGGCGCCGACTTCCACGTCGCGATGACCGACATGCTGCTCAAGGGCTTCCCGGTGGCGGGCAACACCAACAACGTGTTCCCGGCGCTGCCCGCGAGCAAGGTCGCCATCGGCATGCCGGCCACCACCAACGCGGGCAACGGCTACGTCGCCCCCGCCGAGGTCAACAAGGCGCTGGACTGCCTCACCAAGGCCACCAACTGCGGCAGCTACGTCCCCAAGGCCGGCCCCCAGCCGAACCTGCGCGGCCTGATGACCTGGTCGATCAACTGGGACCAGTTCGGCGGCCGTGAGTTCTCCAAGAACTTCGACAGCTACTTCCGCCGCTGACCGACCGCCGCTGACCGACCACCGCTGACCGACCGCCCCCGCCGGGCGCCGGACGGGATCGCCCCCGTCCGGCGCCACGAGGTCCGGCTTAAGGGGCCCGGAAACGCCGGAAGGCCCCTCGCTCTCACGAGGGGCCTTCCGGCTGTCTGTGCGCCGCCAGGGACTCGAACCCCGGACCCGCTGATTAAGAGTCAGCTGCTCTAACCAACTGAGCTAGCGGCGCCTGCTGACGCGGAGAACACTACCTGGTCAGCAGCCGAAACTCACAATCGGGGGGCCGAACGGCCCCGCGCCCCGGCCCGCCGCCGGTGGCCCGGGGCGCGGCGTCCGGGGATCGGGGGCGCGCCGGGATCACGGGGTGAGCACCACCTTGCCCCGGACGTGGCCGGTGCCGACCATCCGGTGCGCCTCGGCCGCGCGCTCCAGCGGGAAGGTGTCGGCGATCTCCAGCCGCAGACCGCCCGACTCCCAGAGTTCGACCAGCTCGGCCAGCCGGGCCGCCGTCCGCGGCCCCCGCAGCATGCGCAGGCCGAGCCGCGCGGCGGTCGGGAAGTCCACGATGGTGCCGATCCGGTCCCGGTCGGAGACCAGCTCCACGGAGGCCTCCAGGGCGCCGCGCCCGGCCGCGTCGAAGGCCGCGTCCACCCCCTGCGGCGCCACCGCCCGCACCCGCTCGACCAGCCCGTCCCCGTACCCGACCGGGATCGCGCCCAGCTCGCGCAGATAGGCGTGGTTGCGGTCGCTCGCGGTGCCGATCACGGTGGCGCCCCAGGCGCGGGCGAGCTGGACGGCGACCGTGCCGACTCCGCCCGAGGCGCCGTGGACCAGGACGGTGTCGCCCCGGCCGACCCCCAGCAGGGTCAGCGCGACATGGGCGGTCTGCCCGGAGGCGGACAGCGAGCCCGCCTGCTCCCACGGCATCCCGGCCGGCTTGGGGACCAGCTGGGAGCCGTCGACGGTGACGAACTCGGCGTGGCTGTTCAGCGGCCGGAAGCCCAGCACCTGGTCGCCGACCGCCCAGCCCCGGCTGTCGGGGCCGAGCTGGTCGACCACCCCGGCGAACTCGTTGCCCGGGACGGCCGGCAGCTCGACCCGCACGCCCGGTGGTGCCCAGCCCTCCCGGACGGCGAGGTCGGCGGGCTGCACCCCGGCCGCGTAGACGCGGACCCGCACCTCGCCCGGTCCGGCGGCGGGGGTGGGTACCTCGGCCACCCGCAGCACCTCTGGGCCGCCGAACCGGGGGACGGTCACAGCCTTCATCTGGAGCTCCTGCCTCGTGGTCTGCGCACTCGGTCCTGCCTGCGCCCCGATCATCGAAGGTGAAGCGGACTTGAGGTCAAGGGCCCTCCGGCGTGTTGCGTCAACTGAGCGCATTGTCGGATTTATCCTCGACGGCGGCCCGAGTCGCGCCCGGCCGCCCCCGTCGTCCGCCACCTGCCCGTCGCCACCCGCTCCGCCAGCCACCCTCCGCCACCCGCTCTCCGCCACCGATCCGCCGTCGAGAGGAACCTCCCCGTGGGCCAGCTGCCCCTGCTCTTCGTGGTGCTGCTCGCCTCCGTCGTGACCATGCCGCTCGCCCGGCGGACGGGCGTGCCGCAGCCCGTGCTGATGACCCTGCTGGGCATCGTCATGGCGCTGGTCCCGCAGATCCCGGACGTCACCCTCGACCCGGACCTGATCCTCCCGCTGGTCCTGCCGCCGCTGATCTTCGCCGTCGCCCGGCGCTCCTCGGTCCGCTACTTCCGGGCCAACATCCGCTCCATCCTTCTGCTCGCGGTCGCGCTGGTGGTGGTCACCACCACCGCGGTCGCCGGCACCGTGCACGCCCTGCTTCCCGCGCTGCCGGTCGCGGCCGCCGTCGCGGTCGGCGCGCTGGTCTCCCCGCCGGACCCGGTCGCCGCCGTCGCGGTGGCCGGCAGCATCGGCCTGCCGCGCCGGCTGGTGTCGATCCTGGAGAGCGAGGGCCTGTTCAACGACGTCACCGCGATCGTCATCTACTCGCTGGCCATCGACGCGGTGGTCAGCGGCGACTTCTCGCCCGGCCACGCGGTGCTGCGCTTCGTGCTCTCGGCCGTCCTCGCCGTCATCATCGGCGTCGGCCTCGGCTGGCTCAACGCCAAGCTCGCCTCCTTCCTGGAGGACCCCACCCAGCAGGTCGCGCTCAACCTGCTGGTGCCCTTCGCCGCCTACACCCTGGCCGAGGAGATCCACGGCTCCGGTGTGCTCGCCGTCGTGGTCTGCGCGCTCTACCTGGCGGAACGCGCCGCGGAGGCCGACGCCGTCTCCTACCGGCTGGTGGGCAACGCCTTCTGGGAGATCGTCGAGATCCTGATCACCGGGGTCGCCTTCGGCCTGATCGGCCTGGAGCTGGCCACCGTCCTGAAGGAGGCCGGCACCGGCTGGACGAGCATGCTCGGCGACGCGGCCGCCGTCATCGCCGTGGTGGTCGTGACCCGGCTGCTCTGGCTGCTGCCGGCCGGCTGGCTCTCCCGGAAGCTGCGGGCCGACGTGGAGGAGGACACCCCGATCAGCTGGCAGGAGAGCGTGGTGCTCTGGTGGTCCGGGATGCGCGGGGTGGCCACCGTCGCGCTCGCCCTGGCCGTCCCGCTGACCGTCGACTCCGGCGAGGGCTTCCCCGAACGCGGCCGGCTGGTCTTCATCGCCTTCAGCGTCGTCCTCTTCACCCTGCTGGTCCAGGGGCTCACCCTGCCGTGGCTGGCCAAGCGGCTGCACCTGGACATCGACCAGGACAAGCACGAGCAGGCGGTGCGCGAGCTCTGGTGGCGGGCCGCCCGGGCCGGGCTCGAACGGCTCGGCGAACTGGAGGAGCAGGACAAGCTGCCCGCCGAGGTCGCCGATCGCCTGCGGGACCGTCAGCACGACCGGCTGGCCCGGCTCTGCCCGGAGAAGTACGCCGAGGAGGAGGCCAGCGAGGCCAAGCTGCGGCTGAGCCAGTGGCGCGCCGCGTACAGCGTCGAGCAGGAGATGATCGCCGCCTCCCGGCGCGAGATGCTGGCCGCCCGCAGCGAGCTCGGCGCCGACCCGGAGCTGGTCGACCGGGTGCTGCGCGGGCTCGACCTCCGCTCCGAACGGAAGTGACGCGCCGTCCGGGGGTGCCGGCGGCGTCCGCGCAGCCGGCCCGGGGGCACCCCCGGCGGCGGCCCGCCGGGCCGGTGGCCGCCGGGCCACGGAGCGTCCCCGAACGGAATGTGCGCCGGTGGTCCCGACGTTGCATAGGCTGGCCCCGGGCAGGCCGTCAACGGAGTCGGCGCACCATCAGTACCCGCACGACCTCGCGAAAACCCTCCCGCCTGGCCCTGCCGGTATCTGCACCCAGATGAAACGAGGAGCCACCGATGTCGGAGACCCGTGCCGACTCCCGTACCCCCCTGGACCGCACCCCGCAGTGGGCCGCCCTCGGCAAGCACCGCGCGGAGCTGGGCGAGACGCACCTGCGCGAGCTGTTCGCCGCCGACCCGGAGCGCGGCCGCCGCTACACCCTCCGGGTCGGCGACCTGCACGTGGACTACGCCAAGCAGCTGGTCACGGACGAGACGCTGACCCTGCTGCGCGAGCTCGCCGAGGCCACCGGCGTCGCCCGGCTGAGGGACGCGATGTTCCGCGGCGAGAAGATCAACAACACCGAGCACCGCGCCGTCCTGCACACCGCGCTGCGCGCCCCGCGCGGCGCCGTCGTCGAGGTGGACGGCGAGAACGTGGTGCCCGCCGTGCACGCCGTCCTCGACAAGATGGCGGCCTTCGCCGAGCAGGTCCGCGCCGGCGACTGGCGCGGCCACACCGGCAAGCGGATCCGCACGGTCGTCAACATCGGCATCGGCGGCTCCGACCTCGGCCCCGCGATGGCCTACGAGGCGCTGCGCTCCTTCGCCGACCGCGACCTCGACGTCCGCTTCGTCTCCAACGTGGACGGCGCCGACCTGCACGAGGCCGTCCGCGACCTCGACCCGGCGGAGACGCTCTTCATCGTCGCCTCCAAGACCTTCACCACGATCGAGACCATCACCAACGCGGTCTCCGCCCGCGGCTGGCTGCTCGCGGGCCTGGACGCCGGCACCGAGGCGGTGGCGAAGCACTTCGTCGCCCTCTCCACCAACGCCGAGGGCGTCGCGGACTTCGGCATCGACACCGCCAACATGTTCGAGTTCTGGGACTGGGTGGGCGGCCGCTACTCCTACGACTCGGCGATCGGCCTCTCGCTGATGATCGCCATCGGCCCGGACGCCTTCCGCGAGATGCTGGACGGCTTCCACCTGGTCGACGAGCACTTCCGCACCGCTCCCGCCGAGGAGAACGTCCCGCTGCTGCTCGGCCTGCTCGGCGTCTGGTACGGGGCCTTCTTCGACGCCCAGGCGCACGCGGTGCTGCCGTACTCGCACTACCTGTCGAAGTTCACCGCCTACCTCCAGCAGCTGGACATGGAGTCCAACGGCAAGTCGGTGGACCGCGAGGGCAACCCGGTGAGCTGGCAGACCGGCCCGGTGGTCTGGGGCACGCCCGGCACCAACGGCCAGCACGCCTACTACCAGCTGCTGCACCAGGGCACCAAGGTCATCCCGGCCGACTTCATCGGCTTCGCCCGGCCGGTCGCCGACCTGCCCGACGGCCTGGTCGCCCAGCACGACCTGCTGCTCGCCAACTTCTTCGCCCAGACCCAGGCGCTGGCCTTCGGCAAGACGCCGGAGGAGGTCGCGGCCGAGGGCGTGCCGGCCGAGCTGGTCCCGCACAAGACCTTCAAGGGCAACCACCCGACCACCACCATCCTGGCCGGGGAGCTGACCCCGTCGGTGCTCGGCCAGCTGGTCGCGCTGTACGAGCACAAGGTGTTCGTCCAGGGCGCGATCTGGAACATCGACTCCTTCGACCAGTGGGGCGTCGAGCTCGGCAAGGTGCTCGCCAAGCGGATCGAGCCGGTGCTGCTGACCGGTGAGGGCGCCGACGCGCTGGACAGCTCCACCGCGGAGCTGGTCGCGCGCTACCGCTCGCTGCGCGGCCGCTGAGCCCGCGGGGTGCCGGACGGGATCGACCCGTCCGGCACCCCGTACCTGCCCCAAGGATCGGAAAACGCCGGAAGGCCCCTCGCTCTCGTGAGGGGCCTTCCGGCTGTCTGTGCGCCGCCAGGGACTCGAACCCCGGACCCGCTGATTAAGAGTCAGCTGCTCTAACCAACTGAGCTAGCGGCGCCTGCTGACAGAGAAGACTTTAGCAGCGGCGCGCGGTCCGGCCAAAATCGAATACCCGGAGCCGGGGGCGGCCGCGCCCGGCCCACCGGCAGCGCCGGGCTCAACCCACCGGCCGACCGGGCTCAGCCCACCGGCAGGGCCGTCGAACCGGCCCGCTCGGCCGACTCTCGGGCCGCCCGGACGCAGGCCCAGAGCACCACCGAGGCGCCCGGCAGCCACGGCTCCCGGGCCTCCGGGGCGACGATCCACCGCCCGGCACCCAGACCTGGCGAGTCCGGGCTGTGCAGCATCCGCTGCACCGGCGGGACGGTCACCGCGTCGCCGCGGCCGTGGCAGAGCAGCGGCGGGACGTCCCGGGCCCACTCCTCCCAGGCGAGCAGCCGCCGCAGCCGGGCCGCCGCCCCGGGCCGGACGAACAGCAGGGTGCGCCCCCGGTACACGGCGACCGGGCCGCAGCCGGGGCCGGAGGTCCACAGCTCGTCCAGCACCCGCCGGCCGAACAGGGACGGCATGCTGATCACGTCGAAGGCGCGCCCGCAGGGCAGCACCGAGGGCGCCCACGGGCGCGACTCCCAGAGGGCGCGCATGCTGCGGGGGTACTCGCTGGCGGAGGCGAGCCAGGCCTCCCCGGCCACCGTGACGTACTCCACCGATTGATAGGTCCAGATGTCCACGGACAGCAGAGTGGGGTGTCCGCCGGGTGTCCGGGAGGGAAAGCGTGGTTCGCCGGACAGCACGGCGGGGAGCGGCGTACCCTGCCGCGCCGCATATGCCACTGGCGAGGTTGCCGGCCCGATCGGGGTCCGGCCCCCGATCGCGGCCCGGCCCCTGATCGCGGTCCGGCCCCCGGGAGGGGTCAGCCCTCGTGGCGGCGGGGCTGGAGCAGGCCGCGGCCGTACTCGATCATCTTGGTCGCGTAGTCCGGCGTCCAGTCCGCCCGCTCGGCGATCTCGGCCTCGGAGAGCGCGTCGAACCGGCGGGTGTCCGCGAGCTGCGCGGCGGCGACGGCCTGGAAGTCGGTGGCCCGCTCGGCGGCCGCGCGGAAGGCCAGCGCCAGCTCGGTGGAACGGCGCAGCAGCTCGGCCGGGTCCTCTATCGACTCCAGGTCGAAGAACCGCTCCGGCTCCGGCTCGGCGAGGTTCGGCTCGAACAGCAGCTGGACCGGGCGCCGGCGGCGGGCGGGCGCTTCACCGGCGCCTGCGCCCGGACCGGCCGGCACGGTCGAACGGCTCGGGTCGGACGCCTGGGCGTGGGAGTCGGGCATGGACGGACACCTCCGGGGGCTCGGTGGGGGCGGACGGCGGCGGCCGGGGAGGACGCCGCCCGGTCCTGGCCGCCGTCCATTGTCTCGCGGCGACTGCCGGTAACGGAACGGTGCGAGTCCGGGCGCTATTCCCTCCCGGCGCGCCGGGGGCGTGCACCCGGCGGGAGGCGCCGCCGACCTGCGGGAGCCGGCCGCCGCCCCCGGCCGGCCCGCTCAGCGCGCCAGCCGTACCCGGTGCCCGGCGAGGTGCTGCAGCACCTGGTGGTTGGCCTCCCAGCCGTCGGGGAACTTGACCGAGACGCCCAGCTGGACGGGCTCGGTGGCCGGGTGCTCGTCCAGCAGCTCGGCGATGCCGGCCCGGGCCACCACGATGCACGCGTGCCGGTGCCGGGAGGCGAGCACGCAGAGCCGGCCCGTCTCCAGGTGGAAGGCGGTCGCGTCCGGCCGCCCGGAGAGCGGGTGCAGCACCACCGTGACGTCGTACTCCCGGCCCTGCAGCCGGTTGGCGGTGTCCACCGTGACGGCCGGGCCGGTCGTCGGGTCGACCGGGACACCGGCCTTGACCAGCGCCGCCCGGACGGCCGCCGCCTGGTCCCGGTGGGCCGTGCCGACCGCGATCCGGCCGGGGGCGAGCGGGACGGTGCCCTGCTCGGAGTGGGCCGTCAGACCGCGCTCCAGCAGCCGGCGGACGGTCGCCGCCACGGCGGCCACCGCCTGCGGATCGGTCCGGACGGTGTGCCGGGCGGGCAGCTCCAGCAGCGCCCAGCCGTGCTCGGCCGCCCGGTCGATCGCCGCGTCCAGCGCGGAGCCGTCCGGCCGCACCGAGGCGGTGAGCAGCCGGTCGCCGGGCCCGGTGCCGGACCGGAACGGCGTGTACGGGTAGAACGCGTCGGAGATCAGCGGCGCCGCGCTGGCCGGCAGCCGCCAGGAGACCGGCAGCCGGTGCGGCTCGATCTGCGGGTTGTGCGCGAGCAGCGTGACCACGGCGCTGCTCGACGGGTCGTACGACAGCCCCGCCCACTGCTCGGTGCCGACCACCGTGAACGGGTCCAGCTGGCCCGGGTCCCCCACGAAGAGGGCCCGCTCGAACAGCCGGGCCACCGCGAGCAGGGCGTCGGAGCGCATCTGGTACGCCTCGTCGACGATCGCGTGCCGCCACGGCGCCTCGGTCCTCACCCACTGCCACTTGGCGGCCGTCGAGACCACCACGTCGTGCTCGGCCAGCTCCGCCACCTTGTCGGAGGGCGTGACGTTGGGGTGCCGCAGCACCTCGGGACCGGGCCGGGAGTCCGCGGCGTGCAGCCGGCCGATCGTCAGCCCGGGCGCCTTCTCGGCCAGTCGGTCGACCAGGTCGTCCACCTGTCCGTTGGTCTGCGCGACGATCATGAGGCGCTCACCGGCCTCGACCAGCTCGCGGGCGGCCCGCACCACCAGGGTGGACTTCCCGGCGCCGGGCGGGGAGTCGACCACCACGCCGCGCGGGGCGCCGACGGCCGGGCGGACGGTGGCCTCCAGGATCCTGGCCACCGCGGCGTCGGCGGCCGCCCCGGGGGCCTGCTCGCTGTTCATCGTCCGGGTCACTCCCACTCCTCGACGGCGGTGGCGGCTGCGGCGCCGGCGGCGGCCGGCCAGGGGGTGGCGGCGGCGCCGGGCGGGCCGCCGTGCGTCCACGGCGTGTCGTCCGGCTCGGGCAGCGGCGCGGACTGGCGGACGGTCAGTTCGAACAGGGTGAAGGTGATCCGCTCGCCGGGCTCGGGCAGGCTGCCCGGCTCCGGCTCCTTCCGGCGCCCCATGCCGGACAGCACCCGCAGGGTGATGGTGCCCGCCACCGGGTCGACCGCGGTGATCACCGCCTTCTGCGGGCTCTGCGCGGCGCCGGAGTCCGCGAGGGGGGAGGCCCTGACCCGGTGCGCCTCCCGGCCGAGGTCCGCGTGCGGGCGGTCGGCGGTCCGGACGGTCACCAGCGGACGCGGCTTGGGCGAGCGCCCCGAGGTGTCGTAGTCCGGCACCACCTCGGTGACCACACCCGCGAAGGCCTCGCCGGCCAGCCGGTGCTCGGCCATCGCCAGCGGGTCGTCCAGGGCCTCCTGGACGTCCAGCCGGGCCTGCTCGCGCTCGCGCTGCGCCAGCTTCCGGGCGGCCGTCACGGCGTCGTCCTGCCGGGGCTGCGGCGGCTCGCCGGCCGCCAGCCGGTCCCGGTGGCCGGTGTAGGACCAGCGGTCGCCCGTCCAGCGCTCCGCCAGGTGCCCGGCCGGCGGCAGCTCGCGGAGCAGGTCCAGGCCGTGCCACACGTCGTGCCAGGTGGGCAGCAGCACCCGGGAGAGCACCGCGCGCAGCTGCTCGACAGCCGTCCGGACCGCGGCCCGGGCCTGCTCCGCGTCGGTGCCGCCGGGCTCCTGGGCGGCGTGCGCCAGTGCGGCCGCGGCGGCGTCGTAGCGGGCGATGGCCGGGCCCAGCACCAGTTCGTCGAAGCGCGGGTCGGTGGCCGGGCCGGCGGGCGGGTGGAGCAACTGGCCGGCCCCGTCCCGCGCGGACTCGGCCAGCTCGGCAGCCTCGGCCCCGGTCAGGCCGGCCGGCGGCGCGTGCCAGGCCAGCCGGGCGGCGAGGTGCTGGTCCTCCAGGTGGCTCTGGCCGGTCGCCCAGTGCCGGGAGAGCAGGCCGGTCATCGCCAGCAGCAGGCTGGAGCCGGGCACCTGGGCCCGGTCGGTGAGGTGGGTCAGCCAGCGGCCGAGCAGCGGCACCCGGGCCGGTGCCGGGTAGGGGCCCGGCTCGTCGTCCTCCACGGTGCGGCGGAAGCGGGTGGAGCGGCCGAGCAGGGCGAGGTGGTGCACGCCCGCGGCGTTGGGCACGATCAGCTGCGGCGCGTCGGCGCACAGCTCGCGGAAGACCTGCGTCTTCTCGCCGGTCTCCGGATCCTTCTCGGAACCCTCGGTCTGCTCCACCTCGTCGGCGAAGGACTCCAGGTAGGGCAGCAGGTCGGCGGCCAGTTCGGCCAGGAAGTCGAAGCGCAGGGTGCGGTTGAGCGGCTGCGGGACGATGTGCAGCCGGGGCGCCGAGCGGTCGGTGCCCAGCAGCACGGCCAGCGGTGCGCCCGCCTCGCCGGCGGCGGTCAGCGGGACGACCACCATCGGGCGTTCGGCGAGGTGCCGGTGGCGGACGGTGGCCAGCGGCTCGGCCCGGCCGCTGCGGACGGCCTCCAACCGGGCGAGGGTGCCGAGCAGGCTCATCGGGCGGCTCCGGCCCCGGTGAACGCCTCCGCCGGCGGCTCGGCGAGCGGCCGGCCCAGCGCCTCGGCGCGCAGCGCGGCGGCGTACGCGAGCCGGGCGGCGGCCTCGTCGTTGCCGTCGCCGCTGTCGTTGCCGTCGTGGCTGGCGTCGTGGCCGGCGTCGGCGGCCGTGGTTTCGGGGTGGGCGGCCTCGGGGCGGGGGCCGGTCTCCTCGGCGGCGGCCAGTGCCTCGGTGACGGTCCGGATACTGCCCAACTCGCCGCGCACGCCCCGGCCGAGCTGCTCGACCCGGTCCTCGCAGCGGGCCCGGGCACGGCAGTGGAAGCCCAGCTCACAGGTGGAGAGGCAGTCCGGGCTGTACGCGGCCGGCACCGCCTCGACCGACTCCGCCAGTTGCTCGGCCGAGCGGGCGGGGGCCCCCGTCGGATCCGACGCGAGGTCGAAGCCGGCTCCCGGCGGCAGCGCGTCCAGCAGCCGGCCGATGCCGGTCATCCGGCTGAGCTGGCGGCGGGTGGTGGCCAGCTCGCGCCGGACGTCCACGGTCACCGCGGTCGGCCGGTTGCTGAAGTCCTTCGGGCAGACCAGCAGCACGCTCAGCCGGGGGCTGCCCGGCAGCCGCTGCTCGACGTACGGGTTGCGGTCCGGCTCCCGGCCGGCCAGCGCGGCGGCCGTCTCCTGGAGCGCCAGGACGTAGACGGCGGCCTGGCGGGCGGCGGCACCGACCTTGGCCGGGTCCGCACTGCCGTCCAGCACCGGGAAGGACTTGATCTCGATCACGGTGCACCGCCCGCCGTGCACCACGACCGCGTCCGGCTCCAGGTAGGCGGTGCTGCCGGCCACGGTGAGCCGCAGCAGCGGGTGGTCCAGCAGCGTCCAGGCCCGCGGATCGGCGGCGGCCTGGGCCAGTGCGGCGGTCGTCCGCTCGGCCCGGACCGCGGGGCCGGAGCGGCGCAGCAGATCGGGCACGGCGAGCGGGGCGCCGCCGTCGGCCGGCAGGCCGAGGTGGCGGCGCAGCGGCTCCAGCAGCGCCGTGTAGTCGTCCTCCTTCAGCCGTGACTCGAAGATCACGCCGCGGGCGAGGGCGAACGGGGACTGGCCGAACGGGGCGGGCCGGCCGAGCCGGGCGGCCAGCGCCGACTTGTCGACCCCGGCGGCGTCGAGCACGGCGCGGCGGTGACAGCCCGGATTGGCGGCGAGCGCGGCGAGCGCGCGGGCGTTCAGGCTGCGCTGCGGTGCGGGACCGCGCAGGTCGGCGAGCCGCTGGGCGAGCGGCTCAAAGTGCCCGTGGGACGGGACGTTCGTCGAGACGTTCATGGTGCGGCCCAGTGTCGCACCCGGGTCCGACAATCCGGTCCGGTCCGGCCATCCGCGGCCATCCGCGCCGATTCCGGGCGGTGGGCGGGCGGGTGTGCCGGTTGCCGACCACCCGGGGGCCGATTCGCTGCGGCGGCGCCCGGGCTCGTAGGAGGTCCGCAGGTGAGGGATCATGGAGTGCCGGTGCTCAATGGTGAGACCGACCGTTGCCACCGCCCCGCTGCGAGGAGCCACTCATGCCCGCCCGAATCGTCCTGGTCCGCCACGGCGAGACCGAGTGGTCGGCCACCGGCCGCCACACCGGCCGGACCGACATCCCGCTGACCGAGGAGGGCCGCGCGATGGCCCGGGCGCTCGGCGCCCGCCTGGCCGAGGCCCCCTGGAACGGCCTGCCGGACGCCCTCGTCTACACCAGCCCGCTCGGCCGCGCCAAGGAGACCTGCGCCCTGGCGGGCTTCGGAGACCGTGCCGTGGACCGGCCGGAGCTGCTGGAGTGGGACTACGGCCAGTACGAGGGCCGGACCGGCCCGGACATCCGCGCCACCGACCACCCCGGCTGGCTTATCTGGCGGGACGGCGTGCCCGGCGGCGAGAAGCTGTCCGAGGTCGCCGCCCGGGTGGACGGCTTCCTCGCCGGCCTCAACGACGAGCACGGCGTGCCGGACGAGGCGACCACGGTCATGCACGGCGCCGACCGCGACGTGGTGCTCTTCGCGCACGGCCACCTGCTGCGCATCCTGACCGCCCGCTGGCTCGGGCTGCCGCCCGAGTACGCCCAGCGCTTCAAGCTCGGGACGGCGGCGCTCTGCGTGCTGTCCTGGGAGTACGGCGCACCGGCGGTCGAGGTCTGGAACGACCTCAGCCACCTGGAGGGCCTGCAGCACTGACCGGTCGCCGCGCCCCGCGTCCGACGGTCGGTCAGGGGCGGGGCGCGGCCGCAGTACCGGCGAGCGCCGGCCCCGGCCCGCTCAGGCGGCCGCCGCGAGGTCGTACTCGGTCAGGAACCGGCCGACCTCCGGCACCGTCCGGTGCGGGCGCAGCCGCTCGGCGGTGTCCGCCAGCATGCTGCGGATCCGGGCCGAGCGGACCTCGCCGAACAGGGCCACGGCGGCCGTGCCGTGGCCGGCGGCGCCGGCCACGTCCCCCCGGCCGAGGCGGTCGTGCGCCAGCTCGGCGGTGTACAGCACGCGGTTGCGCACGAAGTGCGGCTCCTGGAGGGCTATGGCCAGCCCCGCCTGTTCGCTGGCCCGGTCCCAGTCGCCGAGCGCGGACCAGCACTGGGACTGCAGCCCGGCGATCTCGGCCTCGCCGAAGAAGGACATCCACTCGGGGTCGGCCTCGGAGGGGCCGCGGTCGAACAGGGTGTACGCCCGGCCGAGCGCCCGTTCGCAGGCGGCCCGGTCCTGCAGCAGCGCCCAGCCGCCGGCCTCGCGCATGGCCAGCAGGGAGAGCAGCCGGTCCGAGTCCAGCTGCCGGGCGGCGGCCTGCCCGGCCTGGGCGGCGCGGAGCGCCTCGCGGGGGCGTCCGGCGTCCCGGGCGAGGAAGGCGCTGTTGCAGAACACGTGCGCCTCCAGGGCGGAGTCGCCCGCCATCCGGGCGGTGGCGAGCGCCTCGGCGTAGAGCGACCGGGCGTCCGCCAAGCGGTTCGAGTCGTGCGCCAGCCAGCCCACCGAGATCGCGAGTTCGCCGGCACCGGCCTGAAGTCTTCGCTCCGTCTCGGCGCTGTACTCGCCCTCGTTGAGCAGCACGTAGGCGGTGCGCAGCGACTGCCCGGCCAACTCGAACAGGGCGTCGGCGCCGTACACGTCGTCGGCCAGCCGGATGTCGCGGACGGCCTGCTCGACGTCGAGCACCTCCGCGGCGCCGATCCGGCGGGGCGGAGGCACCGGCCCGGGGCGGCCCGGGACGAAGCCGGTGCCCCGCTCGGGGTCGAACAGGCCCGGGGCGGCGCCGAGCCGGGCGGTCTCCTCGGCCCCGGGTGTGCCCGGGGCGGCGCGGTCGGCGGCCCAGGCCGGCCGGTCGATGCCGATCACGGTGGCCAGCGCGGCCGGGCCGCCGGCCAGGAACGTACGGCGACGCACGTCGTCGTTCTCCTCGTCGAAATGGTGCGGTCCATCGGGCCCCCGGAGTGACGCCGGGGACCTCGGCGACGCAGGTCCGTCCGGTGGGGGTGGTTCCGCGTACGGCGAGGCAGCGTACGGGAGTTGGATGGAGTGCGGCGAGCGCGGGGCGGGCAGGGGCGGGAACTGCGGGTGGAGCCGGGGTGGTGTGGAGCCCGCGCCGCCGTCCGCCGAGCGGCGGCGGACGGAGGTGCGGGGGGCGAAGCCGAGGTCGGCCAGCGAGCGGTCCGGCCACATGTGCCGGAAGACCCGCTCGTAGGCGTAGTTGGGGCAGCGGATCTCGCCCGCCTCGACCCGCCCTACGTAGCGGGCGTCGCAGGAGACGTGCTCGCCGATCTCGCGGGCGGCCCGTCGTACGGCCATCGCGAACTCGCCCGGCGAACGGTCGCCGCGCAGTGCGCGCATCACGGTGTTGGGTGACGGGCGGTTCGGCTCGGCCGGTGGGGTGGCTGCCATGGTGCGCTCCGTGGTCGTGCGGGGTGCTGGTGCGAAGTGGGGCGGTTCCGGAGGGTGTCGGTCCTGGGTACGGTGGTTCGGCCCGGTGGTGGTGGTGCCGTGCGGCCGGTCGGCCGACCGGGGCCCGCTCGGTCGCGTGGACTCCGCTCGGCCGCGGGTGGGCCCGGTGGGGTCGGCCACGGGTGGGCCCGGTGGGGCTGGATGGGCCCGGGCTCGCAACCGACAGTACCCGGAGTCACCGATTGGACACAGCGCGTTTGTGGATGATGTGCTGTCAATTGCGGTCAAACCGGGCACTGTTGCCTGGATCTGCCATGAAATGCCATGCCTTGCTGTAAGGCGCCCCGTGGCCTCGACCGTGTCCCCGGCGTTGTCCTGTTACGTGGAAGCCCCGGTCGTCGCCCAGGCCCACCGCCCGCAGTGGCGGCCCCCGCCCCGGAGCAGCGGCACTTCCGATCGGACGAGGTGACAGGAGAGCCCGTGATGGCCATCGGAGTACCGCAGTACCACCGCCTGGTCGCCGGAGGGGTGCTGGCGGCCGCCGCCCCCGCCCTGCTGCCCGAGGCGGCCGACGACCGCGGCCCGGGCCGCGGGCCCCTGGAGGGCGGCCGGGCCCCGTGCGGCGGCGGCAGCGGGCCGGCCCGCCGGCTCGGCTCGGAGGGCGGTGTGGTGGTCACCGGCTGCGACACCGTCACGGTGGCGCTGCGGCACGGCCTGGAGACGGTCGACATCCTGCGGCTGCGCCGGGCCTGCGGTGCGGCGCTGCAGAGCCGCAACGGCAGCACGGTCTCCTTCTTCGTCCCGGCCGGCACCTCCGAGACGTGGCACCTGCCCGGCAGCTCGTGTACCGCCGGCGCCCTGCTCCTGCCCGCCACCGATCCGCGCTGGGTGATGCCACCGGTCGGAGCGGACTTCACCGCCCGCCCCACCGACGCCTGGGTCCTGCGTTCGGCGCTCTGCGAGGCCGCCTGCACCCTGACCGCCGGCGGCCTCGGACCGTTCTGAGACCCCTTCCGAGGCCCGTCCGGAAGGCCCGCACCGAACGGTGCCGTCCATGCTGCCCGGGCCGCGGGGACACGTCGTGCCCGTCGTCGGGCGGGGCCACCCGGACCGCTTCCGGACCGGCCACCCCCTCTCCTCCTTCCGCCGGTCCCTCGCTGAGCTGCGGAGACCTTCGGCACGACGGCGATAATGGCCGGTATGGGACGAAGCAGCAGGGCCGGCCGCGGCACGGACAAGGCCCGTACCGACAAGGGCCGTACCGACAAGGGCCGTACGGCGGCGGAGCCGCAGCCGGCGGTCACCGGCCCCGGCGGCCGCACGCACGCCCAGGGGGCGCTCACCCGTCCCGTCGACTCCGGGCTGGCCGAACTCCGCCCGGACCGTGACCGTTCCGCCGCCTGGTCGCTGCTGATCGACGGCGCCCCGCAGTCGATGGTCGACCTCGCCGACCCGACCCACCTGGGCTTCGAGTACCAGCGCCGGCTCGGCCACCTGATCGACCTGGTCGCCCCGCCCGGCCGACCGGTCACCGTCCTGCACCTCGGCGGCGGCGCCCTCACCCTGGCCCGCTACGTCGCGGCCACCCGCCCGCGCTCCCGCCAGCAGGTCGCCGAGATCGACACCGCGCTCACCGAGCTCGTCCGGACCGAACTCCCGCTGGAACGCGGCTGGCAGATCAAGGTCCGCGGCGCGGACGCCCGCAGCGTCCTGGAGCGGACCCCCGAGGGCACCGTCGACCTGGTGATCGCCGACGTCTTCTCCGGCGCCCGCGTCCCGGCCCACTGCACCACCGTCGAGTTCACCGCGCTGGCCGCCCGCGCGCTCGCCCAGGGCGGCTGGTACGCCGTGAACATCGCCGACGGGTCGGCCCTGTCCTTCGCCCGCTCGCAGATCGCCACCCTCGGTGCGGTCTTCCCGGAGCTCTGCCTGGTCGCGGACCCCGCCGTGCTGCGCGGGAAGCGGTTCGGGAACCTGATCCTGGCCGCCGCGCACACGTCCCTCCCGATCGCCGAACTGAGCCGCAAGGTGGCCTCGGACGCCGCCCTCGGCCGGGTCGAACACGGCCGCGCGCTGGCCGACTTCGCCGCCGGTGCGGCGCCCGCCACCGACGTCACCGCCGCCCCCTCCCCGGCCCCGCCGCCGGAGGTCTTCCGGTAGCCGTCGGGGTGCGCCCGGCCTGCGCCGCCCGGCTCTCGTCCACCCGTCTCCGGGTGGTCGGCGGGAGTCCGAAGGCAGGCCCTGGACGCCTGCGCGCCTCAGCGCCCGGGCGCCCTGGGGGAGCCGTCCCCACGGCGGGGGCGACGCCCGGGCGCCCGACGAGGTCCGGCTCAGTGCCCGCGCGGCAGCCCCCGGTGCTTGCACATCGCGGCACCGGTGAGCAGCAACCCGGCCGCGATGGGCGCCAGGACGGCTGTCCCGGTGCCGGAGAGGCCGTGCCCGGCGAACTCGGCGGCCGTGCCGCTCGCGACCGGGCTCTCGTGCGCCGCGGACCGGTCGGCGACGGCGGTCCGGGCACTCTCGCCGCCGCCTGCCCCGGGGTGTCCCGCGGTCTGCGCCCGATGGTCGGCGGCTTCGCGGTCGGGCGGCGGGACGGCGGGGCCGTGCGACCCGGTGGCCCTCGGGGCGGACGGCCCGGCCGGAGCGGCGCCGCCCCCCGTCCGACCGGGTTCGGCGGCCGGCTCGCCGGTGTCGGCGTCCCGGGAGGCGCGCGTCTCGGCGGAGCGGGTCTGGGCCGGCACGGCGGCGAGCAGTCCGGAGGCGATCGCGAAGGCGTCCGGGACGGAGGCCCGCTGACCGGGCAGCGGCAGGTCGCCCGCTCTGATCCGGTCCTGGAGCAGGCCGCCGACGGGTGCGGCTGCGGCGCTGAGAGCAGGCACGGGCACGGCCGCGGCGGCCGGTTCGGCGAGCCGGCCGAGGACGCCGGGCGACGCGGCCTGCCCGGGCGGCGTCCGGCCGGGCGCCGCCCGGCCCGGGCCCGACTGTCCGGCGGGTGCCAGGTCGGCGGACGGCTGCTCGGCGGAGGGTCGGTGGGCGGCTGCCTGCGCGCTGGGCGCCGGACCGGGGGAGTGCGGCGCCGCGCCCTGGCCGGCCGCGCCCACGGGGTGCCCGGCTGACCCCCCGTCGAGGACCGGGCCGCCGTCCAGCGTCCGGCCGACGGTGCGGCTGACGGGTTCCGGCAGCGGCCCGGCCGCCGCCGCGTAGGCGCCGGCCGCTCCCAGGCCCCAGAGCTGTGCGAGGAGCGCCCCGCCCGCGGCGACGACACGCGGGCGGGGCAGCCACCGGCCGCCGGGGCGCCGGGCGGCACCGACGGCGCGTCGGACGGGTTCCGGGGCCTTGGTCGCGTGATTGGCTCGCACGTGAGTTGAGAACGAGCGAACGGGCCGTGAGGTCACGGGCGTCGTCACGGACAGTCATCACGCGGACCAGGTGTCATCGGCTTGCCGGCCCCGCCGACGGACCCGTGACCGGGCCAGGGCTCCTGCGGGGATCAGGAGTTGGGGCGCAGCGTCCAGATGACGGTCATGATGCCGGTCACGGCGCCGTCGGCACGGGTGATCTCGACGGTGACGGGGAACTCCGGCCGCTCGCCCTTGTCGAGCTCGGCGACGATGTCCGCGGCCGGACGGCCCAGCACCGCGGTGGCGGTGACGGTGCCCATGGCCAGCTTCTTGTAGGAGATCTCGGCGCTCACCGCGAGCGGCACGGCCCGCGAGAGCTGGTCACCGAAGGCGCCCAGCACGATGCAGCCGCTCGCCGACTCGGCGAGGGTGAACATCGCGCCGGCGTGCGGGCCGCCGACGTGGTTGTGGTACTCGGGCTGGTCCGGCAGCCGGAGGACGGCACGCTCCGGCGTCGTCTCCAGGTACTCCAGCTTGAGGGTGCGTGCCATCGGCACGGTCGAGTCGAGGAGCTGGCCGATCGAAGGTGTGGTCATGGCAGCAATGTTACTAGTCGGTAGCTTCTGGCGGCAGACCTCCCGGAGGGGAAACCACGGGAACCGGGAGGAGGCGGGAGGCCGTGGGAACGCGAAAACGCCTGAGGGGCCGATCTCTTGAAGAGATCGGCCCCTCAGGCTCTGGGGTGAGTGACGGGACTTGAACCCGCGGCCACCTGGACCACAACCAGGTGCTCTACCAACTGAGCTACACCCACCATCTGTCCGGCTCGTTCCCGCTCTTCGCGTTCCCGTTCCGACAGGAAGAACAATACAGGATCCGGAAGGGTGCTCGCGCCAGGGTTTCCCTCAGCCCGGCGCGGGCCTTTCCCTCAGCCCGGCGCGGACCCCTCCCGGGGCCGACGGCGGCCTTCGCGTCCGGCCCCGGGAGGTGCGGACGGGTCAGTCCGTCGGGGCGTGGTACTTCTCGGCGATCGCGCGCGCGGTGTCGGTGTCCGGGCCGGGCTGGGGGACGAACACCGCCTCGCGGTAGTACCGCAGTTCGTCGATGCTCTCGCGGATGTCCGCGAGCGCCCGGTGGTTGCCGCCCTTCTGCGGGCTGTTGTAGTACGCCCTCGGGTACCAGCGGCGGGCCAGCTCCTTGATCGAGGAGACGTCGACGATCCGGTAGTGCAGGTGCCCCTCCAGTGCCGGCATGTCCCGGGACAGGAAGCCGCGGTCGGTCGCCACGGAGTTCCCGCACAGCGGCGTCCGCCCGGCCTCCGGCGCGTGCTCGCGCACATAGGCGAGGACGAGTGCCTCGGCCTCGGCGAGCGTGACGCCCTGCTCCAGCTCGTCGAGCAGCCCGGAGGAGGTGTGCATGGTGCGTACCACCTCGGGCATGTTCGCCAGGGCCTCGGCGGGCGGGCGGATGATGACGTCGACGCCCTCGCCGAGGACGTTCAGCTCGGAGTCCGTCACCAGCGCCGCGACCTCGACCAGGGCGTCCCGGTCGAGGTCGAGGCCTGTCATTTCACAGTCGATCCATACCAAACGGTCATTCACGCCACTCACCCTACGGCGCGATCACGCGCCACGGGCACCGAAGGAGCCGAGCGGGGTGCCGGGGCGCAGGACTCGGAGCCGTGCGCGTCCTGACCGTGGCCGTCGGGCTCGTGCGCCTCCCGGGCCGTACCGGCCTGGTGGGCGGGGTGGACCTGGTGCGCCTGGTGACCGTCCCGGGCGGGACGGGGGTCACGCGGCTCACGGGCCCCGTCCGGGCCCGCGGCCCGGCCGCCCTGCGGTCGGACCTGGGGGCCGCGGGCCTGGCGGGCCCGACCCTCCGGCGTCGCCGGAGCGGCCGACGCCGACGCCCGGCCGGTGGCCGCACCGTGCCCCCGGCCGCCGGAGCCGTCCTCCGACGGTCGCTCGGCCGCGCTGCGGTGCCCCTGCCCCTGACCGCGGGCTCCGGGCTGCGGCTGACCGTCCTCCGCCGCGGCGTGCTCCGCCGTGCGCGGCGGCCGGCCCGCCCCGGGACCGGCCTGCGGCGGGACCAGGGGCGGCCGCGCCGTGCCCCGCCCCGTCCCCGGCTGGCCGGAGTGCGGCTGGTGAGCCGCCTGCGGATGCGGGTAGGGCTGGGCGGCACGAGCGTGCACCCCCTGCCCGGACGGCTGGCCGTGCTGGCCGTGCTGCCCGAGCGAGCCGTGCTGGCCCGGGCCGCCGGAGGGGTACGGCAGTGCGGGTGCCGGCCCGTGCTGGCCGGGGACCACCCCGCCCGCCGCCGTGGCGGCGGCCGCCAGGGCCGCCGTGGCATGGGCCGCGGCCGACGCCGGCACGGCACCGGCCAGCCGGAGGTCACCGGCGTGCAGCGGCGCCGGCGTCGGCGAGGCCGAGCCGGGGCGACGGGCCCGGTAGCTGGTCCGGTACGCGGCCGGCGAGACCCCGAGCTGGCGCCGGAAGTGCCCGCGCAGCGCCACCGGCGACCGGAAGCCGCAGCGGCGGGCGACATCGTCCACCGACAGCTCCGACGTCTCCAGCAGCCGCTGTGCCTGGAGCACCCGCTGGGTGATCAGCCACTGCAGCGGGGCGCTGCCGGTGAGCGTGCGGAACCGGCGGTCGAACGTCCGTCGGCTCATGTAGGCACGCGCGGCCAGCACCTCGACGTCGAACTGCTGGTTGAGGTTCTCCAGCGCCCAGGTGACCACCTCGGCGAGCGGGTCGTTGCCGATCTCCTCCGGTAAAGACTGATCGATGTACTGGGCCTGGCCTCCCCCGCTGCGGCGGCTGGGCACCACCAGCCGGCGGGCCAGCGCGTTGGCGGCCTCGGCGCCGTGGTCGCTGCGCACCACGTGCAGGCAGAGGTCGATGCCGGCGGCGGTGCCGGCCGAGGTCAGCACGTCGCCGTCGTCGACGAAGAGCTCCCGCGGGTCGACGTGGACCCGGGGATAGCGCTTGGCCAGGGTCGGCGCGTACATCCAGTGGGTGGTCGCGGGGCGGCCGTCCAGCAGGCCGGCGGCGGCGAGCACGAAGGCGCCGGTGCAGAGGCCGATGATCCGCGCGCCCTCGTGGTGGGCCTTGCGCAGGGCGGTGATCGCCTCGACCGGCGGCGGCTGCGAGATCGAGCGCCAGGCCGGGACGACGATGGTGCCCGCCCGGGCGAGCGCCTCCAGCCCGTACGGAGCGGAGAGGGTGAGGCCTCCGGTCGTGGCCAGCGGCCCCTCCTCGCCGGCGCAGACCAGCAGGCGGTAGCGGGGCACTCCGGCGTCCTGGCGGTCGACGCCGAAGACGGAGAGCGGGATCGAGCTCTCGAAGATCGGGGCGCCGCCGAAGATCAGCACCGCGACGGTCTCGCGCCGGCGCCGGCCCGAGAGCTTCCGGGGGGCGGCGGACATCAGGGGGACCGAGGGGCCGTTCAGGCCGGACCCGCCGGCGCCGTAGCCGCCGTGGCCGCCGTGGCCGCCCTGGCCCTGGCTGTTGGGGCCGCCGCCGTTCGCGTTCTGGCCGCTCTGGCCGCTCTGGCCCTGGGGGCCGGGGCTGTGGCTGTTGGGGCCGTGGAGGTGGGGGCCGTGGCCGCCCGAACCCTGCCCGCTCGGACCCTGGCCGAAGGTGCCTCCGGGCAGCCCGGTGGGCGTCGTCGCGGCGCCCGGACCGGGGGAGGCCGGGAACGTCGCGTCCGAGCCCGGATGGCCGAGCGCCCGGCCGAGCTGGTGCCCGCCGGGCTGGGCGCCGGACTGAGCTCCGGGGTGACCGCCAGGATGGCCGGGAACCGACGGGCCGGCATGCCCGGCCGTCCCCTGGCCCTGGAGACCGCCGTGGCTGACGACAGGTCGGCTGACGGGTCGTCCGGCATGGTCCGGGGCGCCCGAGGAGGTGCCTGTACCGGAGCCCGCTGGTGCGGAGGGGGTGTGTGAGGCCGGTGAGGCCGGAGTGTTCACCGAGGCGTACGGGGCGTATGGGGCGGCGCTGGAGGTGCCGGGGGAACGGGGGTTGGCAGCGGTGGCCGAAACGCCGGTGCCTCTCACGGACCGACCCGCGATATCGGCCACGGCCTGGTCGCTGTCAGGACCCGCGTCGCTCCTGCTCACCCTGCTCAAGGCGCTCAAGCCCCCTCGGTGGTGTGGTGTGGTGGTGCGGCACTGCTGGCCAAGATCGAATCTATCGGGTGGACCGTTGCCGTTGTGACAAGTTCACCATCCGACGCTATGTCGACATGGCAATTTGGCGTGATGCATTCGATCACGAAGCGTGGCACCCGTCGACCCTTCTGGGAAGGGGGCCGGTGCAACGGTGGCTGGTTGTCGCGGGGCCGGTCCTGGGGTGCCCCGCTTCGGCGTACCCGGCCGGCGGGTCTGGGCTGCGGCTTTGCCCAAGGGCGAGGGAGTCGCGCGAGATTGACCGAAAATAGGCGGTGCACGGGAGGGCGCACGCCTCTCGAAGTGTGCGCCTCCCTGGCTCCATCCGGCCAGTGCCAGGGCTGCGGATCGGACGCCGGTCGCCCGCGCTACCGTCCTGTCGTGGACAACCTCAGCCGGCTCGAACAGGCCAACGACAACGCCGCCGCCTTCTGGCTCGCCCAAGCGCGCGCCCACGGGTGGCAGCACCTCATCCGTCCCGGGTTCACCGCGGTCCGCTGCGCCCGGACCCCGGACGACGCCCACCGCATCGTGGTGACCCGTCCCTATGACCAACCAGCCGTGCTGGAAGACGAACTGGCGGCCCTGCTGGAGGAATGGTCCACCACCCGGCTCACGCTGGAGGACCCCTACCTCGGACTGGACATGTCGCGCCACGGCTGCGCGCACGGCCGGGCGATGCCCGTGATGGTCCGTGAGCCCGGCGCGCTCGAAGCACCCTTGCTCGGCGCGCTGCCGTCGACGGGCGCCCGGGTCGGCGGCGACCTGACGGTCGATGAGGCGCTGGACGCCGACCCCTTCGCCGAGGTCGAACACGCGGTGGTCGACGGCTTCCCGATCGAGGACCGCCAGCCCTGGATACGGGGTGTGATGCTGCCCGAGCGCCTCCTGCACGAACCCGGTTGCCGGGCCTGGCGGGCCAGGATCGCCGGTGAACTGGCCGGCGCCTGCCTGACCTTCGACGACGGCCGCGCCACCGGGGTGTACTGGGTCGCGACGCTCCCCGAACACCGCTCCCGGGGCGTGGCCCGGGCCGTCTTGGAGACGGCCCTGGCCGCCGCGGACCCCGACCGCCCGGCGACCCTGCTCGCCACCGCACTCGGTGAACCGCTGTACCGCAAGCTCGGCTTCACCGTGGCGGGCCGCAGCCACTGGTGGACGAGGTCGGCCCCCGCGGAGTCGGCCCCCGCGCAGCCGTAGCAGGCCGTGTGCCCGGCCCTGCGTGCCCGGTCCCGTGTGCCCGGCCCCGCGTGCCGAGGTGAAGGTGGCGAGCGGGGTCGGCGGTCGGTCGCCGCGGTCGGTCGTCGGTCGTCGGGCGGTCCGGCGCCAGGCGCAGTCGGGCCCGGGCCGTCCGTCCGGCCGGCGACTCACCCGGCCGGTGTTCCCCGGACGCTCCTCGGCGGTAGGTCGGCCACGGGTGACTGCGGCAACTCCGGCTGAACGGTTTCAGACACGGACGGCCGCCACGGCGGCCGGAGCGCCGCTGTCCGGGCGGCCCCCGGGAACAGGCGCACGCGGGCCGTCCAGGGCGGAAAGCGGGGCCTGCGCGCCGGTTTTCGCGCCGGACAGCGCTGCTGCGGGCGCCGCCCCGTCGGCGGGCCCCCGGAGCCGCCGGCTGCCTACCATCGCGGCCGTGCCCACTGCCCGCCGGTGGCCCGGTCCGGTGGCCCGGATGCCGGGCCTGGCGCCCGGCGCGCTGCGTGCGGCGAGTACCTGCCCGACGGCCTCCGGCAGACCGGCCGCCTTGAGCGTCGGCCGGTAGCCCGGCTCGGCCCAGGGGCGGCCGTGGTGCAGCCAGACGCTGCGCAGCCCGGTCAGCTCCGCGCCGGCGATGTCGGCGGGGGCGTGGTCCCCGACCATCCAGGTGTTCGAGGCCCAGTCGCCGGTGGGCGCGATGCCGCACCGCTGCGCGGCGATCTCGAAGATCAACGGGTCCGGCTTGACGCACTCCGCCTCCTCCGAGATGACCCAGCCGTCGACCATCGGTCCCAGCCCGGTCCGGCGGATCTTCTCCAACTGCGGCCGGGTGTTGCCGTTGCTGACGATGCCGAGCGTCCACCCGGCCGCACGCGCCGCCCGCAGCGCGTCGATGTTGCGGGAGGGGCAGTGGATGTGGGAGTTGATGCCGCGTCGGAAGTGGGCGAGCAGGAAGTCGAGAGAGTCGTCCAGGCCGTAGCGGCGCTGGATCGCGGACAGTACGGTGCTGCGCGGCACGTACCCGCCGCCGTCGATGGTGACCAGCCAGTCGAGGTCGTCCGGCGGAAGGCCTCGCTCGGTCAGGAAGTCCCGGGCCCAGGCTCGGAAGGCGGCGTCCCTGGGGAGCAGCGTGTTGTCGAGGTCGAACAGGAGCAGCGGCATGTCGTGCATGGTGCCAGCGGCTGCGGGTATGCACGTGGCAAATGCCAGGCAGCGTCGCGAACCCGTGCGAATTGGCTGAATCGGATAGCGGCAGGCGCGGCAGGGATGGGGCCGGGGTTGGAGTGCGGGGCGGCTGCTCGGGGTGGGGGAGACGATCCGGGGGAGGTGGGGGCGGCCACAGCGGTTCGGCGGCGGACCGGTCGGCGCGGGTCCCACCGGGAGCGGCCCGACGGTGGAACACAGGCGGCCCGGAGCCGGGCAGAGGACGGCCTGACGTCGATCCGGACGCGGCGCGGGGGTGGACCCGGATTCTGCCCGGACCGGTCGGCTGATGGATGGCGGCCGGGGGACGGCGCAGAGGGCACGGCACGGCGCACGGGCTGTGGGCCGTGGCGGCCTCGTTCGGACGTCCTGCGACGCCGGTTGCCGGTGTCGGGCGGCGACGGATCGTTGTCGATCAATGACAGTCCGGTCACGGTGTCCCGGTGGCCTGTTGCATCGCTCCGTTCGCTCAGTCAAGCTCCAGAGACCCTCCTTTGCCGGAGGGGGCGCGACCGCGCGCTGGCAGGGGGCGCATCGCCGGCGGCGGGCGCATCCTCCATTCGCGGTAACAAAGCCGTTCCGAGGCTTTGCCGCTGGGCTGAGCCTCCTGCCCGTCGTACTCTGAAAGGAACAGGTCACAAACGGTGGTGCTCGGCGCAGACCGACGTCTTCCCGCGTGCGGGCCTGCTGCCCGGGCAGCGTTGTCCTCTCTTGTCGGCCCATCTTCCTCGAAGAGCCTTGAGCCATGGCTGGTTTTGAGTTCTCCCGACCGGTTGAACCGGATGCGGTCCGCAGCGCGGGCGCAGTGCCCGGGGGAGACAGTGGTTGTGCCCAGACCGGAGTCGGCGCGGACCCTGATGTGGGCGCGGACGCCGTGGATATCCGGGGATTCTCCCGCCTGCTTCGCACTATCGCGCGCCGGGACCGCTCCGGCTCCCGCCAGCAGCGAGGCGACCACCGGCCCGACCCGGCGGAGTCCGCGATGACGGGCCGCCTGGGGCCGGGTGCCGACCACCCGGGAGGCTCCGGCCTGCCGAGCGCCGCCGGCGAACCCGGGGTGCAGCAGAAGCCCGGCGGCTCGTGCGACCCCGCCTTCCAGCACGGCGTGGTGGTGGGATTCGACGGCTCGCTGTCGAGCGAGCGTGCCCTGGCCTATGCGGTGGGCATGGCTCGTCGCTCGAAGTGCGGGCTGGTGATCGTGCACGTGGCCAATCGCCTGCCGGCCACGGTGTGGGCGGGCTGCGAACCTCCCGTCTTCGTCGACCTTCCCGATCACCGGACCGAGGTGCTCGGTCTGGAGCTCGCCTGCGCGGACTTCCTCGCCGGGGTGCCCTGGATCCTGGTCGAGCGGGGCGGCGACATCTGCCATGAGATCGAGGAGGTCGGCCGCGAGTACGCCGCGGACGCGATCGTCGTCGGCAGCACGCACGGCCTGCTCGGCAAGATCTTCGGATCGGTCTCCGGTCGGCTGGCCCGTCGCGCCAACCGTCCGGTGATTGTGATTCCCTGACGGTTCATCGGCTATGACGGTGCCTGCCGTCGTCGTCGACGCGTCCGCCCGCTGTGCTTTCGTCCGGTGCCTCGGGTGCCTCCTCTCCGGTGGTCCGAATGTCATGGATCTCTGACGACTGCCGTGAAGTACAGGGTGGCCTGCCCGGGCCCCACTGTCTCTCCTGTCTCTCGGCGGCGTCTCTCGGCCTGCCGGTGCACCGGCAGGCCGAGAGACGGGGAGCCGAGGGCGCCGGCGGCGCCCCGGAGCTGGTGCGGGTGCCTCAGGAGGTGACGCCGAGCTCACGGGCGATGAGCATGCGCTGCACCTCCGAAGTGCCCTCCCCGATCTCCAGGATCTTGGAGTCACGCCAGAAGCGCGCGACCGGGAATTCGTTCATGAAGCCGTACCCGCCGTGGATCTGGGTCGCCTCACGGGCGTTGTCGACGGCGGCCTCGGACGAGTACAGCTTGGCGATCGCGGCCTCCTTCTTGAACGGTTCGCCGTGCAGCAGCCGGGATGCGGCGTCCCGCCAGGCCAGGCGGGAGGTGTGGGCGCGCATCTCCATGTCGGCGAGCTTGAACTGGATGGCCTGGTTGGCGCCGATAGGACGGCCGAAGGCCCGGCGCTGGCCGGCGTAGAGGACTGACTGGTCGACGCACCCCTGGGCCAGGCCGGTGGCCAGGGCTGCGATCGCGATGCGGCCCTCGTCGAGGATCCGCAGGAACTGGGCGTAGCCGCGGCCGCGCTCGCCCAGCAGGTTGGCCGCGGGAACGCGGCAGTCGGTAAAGGACAATTCGCGGGTGTCGGATGCGTTCCACCCGACCTTCGAGTACTTCTTGGACACCTGGAACCCCGGGGTTCCGGTGGGCACGATGATGGAAGAGATTTCCCGCCGTGGCGAGGGGAATTCGCCCTCTTCACTCGAACGAGCGATCGGTTCGGTGAGCGCGGTGACGGTGACCAGGCCGGTGATCTCGGTACCGGAGTTGGTGATGAAGCACTTGGTGCCGTTGATGACCCACTCGTCGGTGGCCTCGTCGTAGCGCGCCGTGGTGCGGGTCGCGCCGGCGTCGGAGCCGCCCTCGGGCTCGGTCAGGCCGAACGCCCCGAGCAGCTCGCCGGAGGTCAGCCGCGGCAGCCACTCGCGCTTCTGCTCCTCCGTCCCGAAGCGGTAGATCGGCATCGCGCCGAGCGAGACCGCGGCCTCCAGGGTGATCGCCACCGAGGAGTCGACCCGGGCGAGCTCCTCCAGGACCAGGCAGAGCGCGAAGTAGTCGCCGCCCATGCCCCCGTACTCCTCGGAGAACGGCAGGCCGAAGAGGCCCATCCGCCCCATCTCACGGACGATCTCGTAGGGGAACTCGCCCTGCTCGTAGAACTCGCCGATCTTCGGCGCGACCACGTCCTGGGCGAACTCGGCGACGGTGCGCCGCAGCTCCTCGTACTCGCTGTTCAGCCGGTGATCGAGCATGGTGATCCTCCTGGGGCCCGGCCGGGGTGGCCGCGGGCGTGATCGGGATGACCGCATGTCGGTCCGATGATGTGACGGACATGCGGGCTGTCGAGCGGGTCGGGTGGTACGGAGAGATCCGGCCGGACCGGGTCGCGGCCGACGCGGGTCCGCGCGGGGTCTCGAAGCGTGCGGGGCGGTCAGTCCCGGCCGTCGCCGAGCAGCGCCTGGACGGTGCGCGACGGGCTCGGCCGGCCGAGTTGCCGCGCCATCCAGCCACTGGTGGAGACGAGGGCGCGGAGGTCGACGCCGGTCCGGATGCCGAGGCCGTGCAGCATCCAGACCAAATCCTCGGTGGCCAGGTTGCCGGTGGCGCTCTTGGCGTACGGGCAGCCGCCCAGGCCGCCGGCCGAGGCGTCGACCGTGGTCACGCCACCGCGCAGGGCGGCCAGGGTGTTGCTGAGCGCCTGGCCGTAGGTGTCGTGGAAGTGCACCGCGAGCCTGTCGACCGGGACTCCGGCCCGGCCGAAGCCGTCCAGCAGCGCGGTGACCTGGCCCGGGGTGGCGACGCCGATGGTGTCGCCGAGGCTCAGTTCGGTGCAGCCCATCTCCAGCAGCCGCACGCCGAAGCGGATCACCTGCTCGGCCGGGACCGGGCCCTCCCACGGGTCGCCGAAGCACATCGAGAGGTAGCCGCGCACGCGGACGCCGGCGCCGGTGGCGCGTTCCACCACCGGGCGGAACATCGCCATCGCCTCGTCCGCCGAGCGGTTGAGGTTGCGGCGGGCGAAGGTCTCGGTGGCGCTGGCGAACACCGCGATGTCGGTGGCGTGGTGGGCGAGCGCGCGGTCCAGCCCGCGCTCGTTGGGCACCAGGACCGGCAGTCGCAGCCCGGGGTGGCGGGCGGGCAACCCGGCCAGCCGGGGTGCCAGTTCCTCGGCGTCGGCGAGCTGGGGCACCCACTTCGGGTGGACGAAGCTGGTGGCCTCCACCGTGCGCAGGCCCGCGCCGGCGAGCCGGGCGATGAACTCGGCCTTGACCTCCACGGGGACGAGGGCGCTCTCGTTCTGCAGGCCGTCGCGCGGCCCGACCTCGTGGATCCGGACCTCCTCGGGCAGGCCCGCGTCGCGGACCTCGGCGGGCAGGCCCAGGTCGAGCGCGTCGGGCTCGGGCGCGGCGGCGGTCATGACCGCACCTCGGCGGCGACCGCACCGAGCGCCGGGCCGTCCGCGGGCGATCCGGCGGAGGCCGGTCCGCCCTTCCCCGGTTCCTCCCCGCCCGGTCCGTCCTCGGCCGGGGCGACCACGACCAGCAGCTCCTCCATCGCCACCGTGGCTCCCGCGGTGGCCCGCAGCTCGCTCACGGTGCCGTCGTGCGGGGCGGCGATCACGTGTTCCATCTTCATGGCCTCCAGGACGAGCAGCGGTTGGCCCTTGCGGACCAGCTCGCCGGTCGTGGTCTTCACGACGGTGACCGTGCCGGGCATCGGGGCGGTGAGGGCGCCGTGGTGGGCCGCGCCGGCGGTGGTGCTCTCGCCGACCGGGTCGTAGCCGTGCACCGGCCAGGCGTCGCCGTCGATCCCGAGCCAGGTCACCGGGCCGGTGGCCGTGCCCGGGGCGCCGTCGGCGGCCAGGGCGAACGTCGTCTGGAGCCCGTCGGCGGTGAGGTGCAGCCGGTCGCCCGACCGGGCGGCCCGGGCCCGGTGGACCGGTCCGGAGCCGAGCCGGATGTCCACCTCACGGGTGACGCCCGGGGGAATGTCAGTGGCCTCGGCTACGTTGCCGACAGTGATCGGACGGATGCTCACCGACACCGGGTCCTGGCCGGGGGTACGGAGTCGATGGGTGGTCCAGGCCGCTTGGCCGCCGATGCGCCAGCCGGAGGGAAGGGAGAAGGGGTCGGTCCAGCCGTCGCCGTCGGCGGTGGGAGTGAGGCTCAGGTGCCGCGCGAGCGCGGCCGCGTAGTAGAGGAGGTGGGCGGGCGTCGGAGCCTCGGTGGGCCGGGGGTCGGTGCCCCCGGCGGCTTCGTCGGAGTGGCCGGGGTCTGCGTCGGCGGTGCCGGTGTCGGCGGTCGGAGCGGTGGAGGCCGCGTTGGCCGGAGCGTAGGGCGAGGCGAGCAGTGCGGGCTGCTGCTGCGCCGTCTGCTCCACCAGCCCGGTGTCGAGGCGGCCGGCGACGACATCGGGGTGGGCGAGAAGTCGCCGCAGGAAGCCCGTGTTGGTGGTCACGCCCAGGATCCGGGTGTCGGCCAGCGCGGCGCCGAGCCGGCGCAGCGCGGTCGGGCGGTCGGGCCCGTACGCGATGACCTTGGCGAGCATGGGGTCGTAGGAGCTGGTGATCTCGGTGCCCGGGGCGACACCCGAGTCCACCCTGATGCCTTCGCCCTGCGGCTCGTCGAGGACGAGGATGCGTCCACCGGTGGGGAGGAAGTCCCGCTCCGGGTCCTCCGCACAGATCCGGGCCTCGATGGCGTGGCCCAGGAAGGAGATGTCCGGCTGGGTGAAGGTGAGGCGCTCGCCCGAGGCGATCCGCAGCTGCCACTCGACCAGGTCCAGTCGTCGCTGCTGGGTGCCGCCCGTCCCGGCGGAGCCGTCGGTGGTGCCGCCGACGGCGACGGCGAGTTCGGTGACGGGGTGTTCGACCTGGAGGCGGGTGTTCATCTCCATGAAGAAGAAGTCCCGTACCCCCTCGGTGGGGACGGGGGAGTCCGGGTCGAGGCCGGGGACGATGAACTCCACGGTGCCGGCCCCGGTGTAGCCGCAGGACTCCGCGGCGCGGACGGCGGCTGCGCCCATCGCGGCGCGCGTCTCGGCATTGAGCAGAACGGAGGGTGCTTCTTCGATCAACTTCTGGTGGCGGCGCTGCAGGCTGCACTCGCGCTCGCCGAGGTGGACGGTGGTGCCGTGGGCGTCGGCGAGCACCTGGACCTCGATGTGGCGCGGCCGGTCGACCCACCGCTCCAGCAGCAGGGTGTCGTCGCCGAAGGCGGTGCGGGCGACCCGCCGGGCGGCGGCGATCTCGGTCGGCAGCTCGGCCCGGTCCCGCACCAGGCGCATGCCCTTGCCGCCGCCCCCGGCGGACGGCTTGAGCAGCACGGGGAAGCCGATCTCGTCGGCGGCCGCGACGAGTTCCCCGTCGGTGGGCGCGGTGGCCTCGCTGCCCGGGACCACCGGTACGCCGGCGGCCCGTACGGCCTCCTTGGCGTTGATCTTGTCACCCATCAGCTCGACCGCAGCGGGAGGAGGACCGATGAAGACCAGGCCCGCGTCGGCGCAGGCGCGCGCGAAGGAGGAGTTCTCGGCGAGGAAGCCGTAGCCGGGGTGAACGGCCTGGGCACCGGTGCGGCGGGCCGCGGCGAGGATCTGGTCGGTCCGCAGGTACGTCTCGGTGGCCGAGCTGTCACTTCGGTCGGCCGGTCCGAGCCGTACCGCGACATCGGCCTCGCGGACGTGCGGTGCGTCGGCGTCCGCGTCGCTGAAGACGGCGACGGAGCGCACGCCGAGCCGCCGCAGGGTGCGGATCACCCGGACGGCGATCTCGCCACGGTTGGCGACCAGAACTGTGTCGAACATGGGAGGCGATCCTCCGGGTCGAGGGGAGCCGTGCGAAGGAGGTGGTGGGAGGCGGCAGCAGCAGCGACGCGTCGTGCGCGGCCGGGCGGGCCGCCGTCGGGCCGGGCCTGGCCCGGGTTGGCACGCCCGGTGCGGCACGCGGGCCGACGAGCGGGCCGACGAGCGGGTCGAGCGGTCCGGCGGCTCGGGTCTGGTGGGTGTGCCGGGCCCGGGAGGGCCGCTCGTCCGGAGGAGGCTCCGTGGTGACGCGCGGCCCTGCCCGGGCGGCCGTCACATCCGGAAGACGCCGTACGGGCCGGGCGGCGGGAGCGGGGCGTTGGCGCAGGCGGTGAGGGCGAGTCCGAGGACGGTGCGGGTGTCCATCGGGTCGATCACTCCGTCGTCCCAGAGCCGTGCGGTGGCGTAGTAGGCGTTCCCCTGGCGGTCGTACTGCTCCCGGACGGGGCGCTTGAACTCCTCCTCCGCCTCGGTGGGCCAGGACTCGCCGTGGGCTTCGAGCTGGTCTCGCCGGACGGTCGCCAGCACCGAGGCGGCCTGCTCGCCGCCCATCACGGAGATCTTCGCGCCCGGCCACATCCACAGGAAGCGGGGCGAGTAGGCCCGGCCGCACATCGAGTAGTTGCCGGCCCCGTACGAGCCGCCGATCACCACCGTCAGCTTCGGGACGCGGGTGGAGGCGACGGCGTTCACCATCTTGGCGCCGTGCTTGGCGATGCCGCCCGCCTCGTACTGCCGCCCGACCATGAAGCCGGTGATGTTCTGGAGGAAGAGGAGGGGGATGCCCCGCTGGTCGCACAACTCGATGAAGTGGGCACCCTTGAGGGCGGACTCCGCGAAGAGCACACCGTTGTTGGCGACGATGCCGACGGGGTGGCCGTGGATCCGGGCGAACCCCGTCACCAGGGTCGCGCCGTACTCGGCCTTGAACTCGGCGAACCGGCTGCCGTCGACCAGCCGCGCGATCACCTCGCGGACGTCGTACGGCGTCCGGGGGTCGACCGGGACGGCTCCGTACAGACCCGCCGGGTCGACGGTGGGCGGCTCGGCCGGGGCCAGCGGCCACGGCCTGGCCGCGCGCGGCCCCAGCCCGGCGACGATGGTGCGCACGATGGAGAGGGCGTGGGCGTCGTCCTCGGCCAGGTGGTCCGTCACGCCGGAGGTGCGGGAGTGGAGGTCGCCGCCGCCGAGCTCCTCGGCGGTCACCACCTCGCCGGTGGCGGCCTTCACCAGCGGCGGTCCGCCGAGGAAGATGGTGCCCTGGTTGCGGACGATGACGGCCTGGTCGCTCATCGCCGGCACGTACGCGCCGCCCGCCGTGCAGGACCCGAGCACGGCGGCGATCTGCGGGATCCCGGCGGCGGAGAGGCGTGCCTGGTTGTAGAAGATCCGGCCGAAGTGGTCGCGGTCCGGGAAGACCTCGTCCTGCATCGGCAGGAAGGCGCCGCCGGAGTCCACCAGGTAGACGCAGGGGAGCCGGTTCTCCAGCGCGACCTCCTGGGCGCGCAGGTGCTTCTTCACCGTCATCGGGTAGTAGGTGCCGCCCTTGACGGTGGCGTCGTTGGCGACGACGACCACCTCGCGCCCGGAGACCCGGCCGATGCCCGCGATCACGCCGGCCGCCGGAGCGGCTCCGTCGTACATCCCGTCGGCCGCCAGCGGCGCCAGTTCGAGGAACGGCGAGGCCGGGTCGAGCAGCGTGTCCACCCGGTCGCGGGGAAGCAGTTTGCCGCGGGCGGTGTGGCGCGCCCGGGCCCTGGCCCCGCCGCCGAGTGCGGCCGCGGCGAGCTTCTCGCGCAGCTCGCCGACCAGCGCACGGTGGGCCTCGGTGTTGGCCCGGTAGGCCTCCGAGCCCGGGTCGGCGGCGGTGCCGAGCCGGGGGGCGGGCGCGGCGGCGCCCGGTGGAACGGCTCCGGCGGCCGCGCCGTTCGTCGCGCCGCCCGCCGTGGTTCCGGCCGCTGCGCCGCCGTGGACGCCGGTGGGTGCACCGGCGGTGGAGATGACCATTCCAAGAGCTCCCTTGCTCTCGGCACCAGGTGGGCAGCAGAGCCCGGGTGTGCCTGCGACCCCCACGTTAATGAGCGTTAACTCGTGCCGCCCAGGTTAACGGGCGATAACCCGACTGTCTACGATGGGCAGCATGCCGAACGTCCCGGGCGCCTCCGCGCTCCCACGCCGTGACCAGATCCGCAGGGAGGCCGCGCGGCTGTTCGCCGCCCGGGGCTTCCTGGGCGTGGGTGTCGACGAGATCGGCAAAGCCGTCGGCATCAGCGGGCCGGGGCTCTACCGGCACTTCGCCGGCAAGGACGCGATGCTCGCCGACCTCCTGATCGGCATCAGTGAGCGCCTCCTGGAGGAGGGCCGCCGCCGGGCGGGTGGCGGCGACGGCGGCGCCGAGGCGCTGGACGCCCTGATCAGGGGGCATGTCGACTTCGCGCTGGACGACCGCGACCTGATCACCCTGCACGACCGCGAGCTGCTGAACCTCAAGGACGAGGACCGCCGGACGGTCCGCCGGCTCCAGCGCGGCTACGTCGAACTGTGGGTGGACGTGGTCCGCCGGGCCCATCCGTCGCTGGCCGTGCCCGATGCCGAGCCGGTGGCGCGGGCCGCGGTGCACGCCGTCTTCGGGCTGATCAACTCGACTCCGCACAGCCTCGGCCCGAGTCCCGCCCAGGAGGACCGCGGCGCGCAGGAGGACCGCGCCGCCCTCCAGCGCGACAGCATGGCCGCTCTGCTGCACAGCCTGGCGCACGGCGCCTTCTCGGCGGCCGCCGGCACGGCCGCGCGCAGCTGAATCGAGTGGCGCGGGCGGCCGGGCCGGCCGGGGGCGGCCGGAAGGGCCGCCCGGTCGTGCGCCGTCGCACCGAACGGTCCGACGGCAAGCGGTCGACGGCAATCGCTCGACGGGGCCGGGCCGGGTCCGGCTGACCACCCGCCGGACGACCGGGGTCGGGCGTCCGGCCTAGGCCCAAAGGACGGCGCCGGGCTGCGTCGGTGGCCGGTGGGCGTTCGGCGCGATCTCGTTCACCCTGGAGAGTGACGGCCGAGGCGCGCGCCCCGGCCGGGAATCACCGCAGGCCGCAGGCTGTTGGTTCCTCAGCCGGGCCGGTTCACCCGGCCTGCCCTGGCCTGAAAGTCCATGGCGGCCACCGGACGAAATGGTTAGCATCCCTAAATATGCCTGAGACTCATGGATCTACGGTGGAGCTTTCCCCGAGCGGCACCCGGACCGGCCCGCGAGGCACGAAGGGGCGGCGGGGCGGAACCGGCCTGCCCGGCGGCAAGCACGGCGGGCAGGCCGCGGCCGGAGCCCGGCCGGACGGCGCCGGGGCCCCGGCCGACGGCGGCGGGAGCCCGGGCGAGGGTTCGGCCGCCGGCGGGACCGGCACGGGCTGGCTGCGCCGGCTGATCGGCTACTGCTGGCGCTCGCGGCGCAGCGTGCTGCTCGCCTTCGGCGCCTCGATCGTCGGAATGGCCGTCACGGCGCTGGTGCCGCTGGTCACCAAGTTGATCATCGACGACGTCATCACCGCGCACACCCGCTCGCTGGCGCCGTGGGCCGTGGTGCTGCTGGCGGCGGCCGCCCTGGTGTTCGCCTGCACCCAGGTCCGCCGCTACTACGGGGGCCAGCTCGCCCTCGACGTCCAGCACGACCTGCGCAGCGACCTCTTCCGTTCGCTCGGCCGGCTCGACGGCCACCGGCAGGACCGCCTCGACACCGGCCAGGTGGTCGGCCGGGCCACCTCCGACCTCCAGCTGATCAACGGCCTGCTCTCGATGCTGCCGATGATGACCGGCTACCTGCTGATGTTCGTCATGTCGCTGGCCGTGATGCTCTGGCTGTCGCCGCCGCTCACCCTGATCGCGCTGGTCATGGGTCCGGCGCTGTGGTGGGTATCGGTCCTGAGCCGCAAGCGGCTGTTCCCCGCCACCTGGGCGGCCCAGCAGGAGGCGGCCGCCGTCGCGGGTGTGGTCGACGAGTCGGTCGGCGGCGTCCGGGTGGTCAAGGGCTTCGGCCAGGAGTCCCAGGAGCTGGACAAGCTGGCGGCGGCCTCGCACAACCTGTTCGCGGCCCGGCTCCGGTCGATCCGGCTCAACAGCCGCTACAACCCGGCGATGCAGGCGATCCCGGCGCTCGCCCAGGTCGCGGTGCTGGCCTTCGGCGGCTGGCTGGCGGTCGAGGGCCAGGTCACCCTCGGCACCTTCGTCGCCTTCTCCACCTACGTCGCGCAGATGACCGGTCCGGTCCGGATGCTGACCATGGTCATCACCGTCGGCCAGCAGGCCCGGGCCGGTGTGGAGCGGGTGCTGCAGCTGATCGACGAGCGGCCGCTGGTGCAGGAGCGCCCGGACGCCGTCACCCTCGACTTCACCCGCGCCGACGGCCTCCACCCGGCCCACGACGGCGCCGGACCGACGCCGGCCGCCGCCGACCGCTTCGGGCGGCCCGTCGGCCCCCGGACCGCCGAGGTGGCGCTGGAGTTCGACCAGGTCGAGTTCCGCTACGACCCCGAGCACCCCGCCCCCGTCCTGCACGGGCTCACCCTGAAGCTCGCCCCCGGCGAGACGCTGGCCCTGGTCGGCGCGTCCGGCTCGGGCAAGTCGACGGTGGCGCAGCTGGTTCCCCGGTTCTACGACCCGGCGGGCGGCACGGTCCGGCTCTACGGCCACGACCTGCGCGACCTCACCCTCGACTCGGTGCGGTCGGCCGTCGGCATCGTTCCCGAGGAGAGCTTCCTGTTCTCCGAGACGGTCCGCACCAACATCGCGTACGGGCGGCCGGACGCCACCGACGAGCAGGTCGTGGCGGCCGCCCGGGCCGCGCAGGCGGACGAGTTCGTCCGGGAGCTGCCCGACGGGTACGCGACCAAGGTCGGTGAGCAGGGCCTGACCCTCTCCGGCGGCCAGCGCCAGCGCATAGCCCTGGCCCGGGCGATCCTCACCGACCCGCGGATCCTGCTGCTCGACGACGCCACCTCGGCGGTCGACCCGCAGATCGAGGCGGAGATCCACGACGCCCTGCGGTCGGTGATGGCCGGCCGCACCACACTGCTGATCGCGCACCGCCGGTCGACCCTCCAGCTGGCCGACCGGATCGCGGTCCTGGACCACGGCCGCCTGCTGGACATCGGTACGCACGAGGAACTCGACGCCCGATGTCCCCAGTACCGCGTCCTGATCTCCGACCCCGAGGCCGGCCGGACCAAGCCCCCGACCGCCACCGCCGCCGGGGTCGCCGCCGCCGGTGCCGTTACCGCCGAGTCCGACACCGAGGCCGAGACCGAGTCCGAGCCCCGGACGGGCGCCCCCGCACAGCCGCCCGCCGTCACCCCGCCGACGCCCGCCCTGGCGACGCCCGCGCTGGCCAAGGCGGCCCGCACCGCGGACCCCGCCCTCCTCGACAAGGTCGCCGCCCTCCCGCCGGCCACCGACACCCCGGCGGTCGCCCGGGCCGAGGCCGAGGCCGGCGACCCGGACTTCAGCCTCCGGCGCCTGCTGCGCCCGTTCCGCCGCCCGCTCGCCCTCGCGCTGCTCCTGGTCACCCTGGACGCGGGCGCCGGGCTGGTGCTGCCGATCCTGATCCGGCACGGCATCGACGACGGCGTGAGCAAGGGCCTGATGTCGGGCGTCGTCGCCGCCTCGCTGGTGGCGCTGGTGATCGTGCTGTTGGACTGGCTGGTGCAGAGCGCCGAGAGCCGGGTCAGCGGCCGCACCGGCGAGCGGGTGCTCTACACCCTCCGGCTCAAGATCTTCGCGCACCTCAACCGGCTCGGCCTGGACTACTACGAGCGCGAGCTGTCCGGCCGGATCATGACCCGGATGACCACCGACCTGGACTCGCTGACCTCCTTCCTGCAGACCGGGGTGGTCACGGCGGTGGTCAGCCTGCTGACGTTCCTCGGCATCTTCGCCGCCCTGCTGATCATCGACGCGGGCCTGGCCCTGGTGGTCTTCGCCGTGCTGCCGCTGCTGGTGGTGGCGACGCTGGTGTTCCGCAAGAAGTCCAAGACGCAGTACGAGATCTCCCGCGACCTGATCAGCACGGTCAACGCCGACCTCCAGGAGAACGTCGCGGGCATGCGGATCGTCCAGGCCTTCCGTCGGCTGGACGCCAACACCGATCGCTTCGTCGCCCGGGGGATGGCCTACCGCGAGGCCCGGGTGCGGGCGCAGCTCTACATCTCGCTGTACTTCCCGTTCGTGCAGTTCCTCTCCAGCGTCGCCGCCGCACTGGTACTGATCGTGGGGGCCTCGCGGGTCGACGCCGGGACGCTGACGGTCGGCGCCCTGGTGGCGTACCTGCTCTACATCGACCTCTTCTTCGCACCGGTCAACCAGCTCTCGCAGGTGTTCGACGGCTACCAGCAGGCCGCCGTCGGCCTGGGCCGCACTCGCGAGCTGCTGCGGACCCCGACCACCACCGCCGAGGCCGTCGATCCGGTGCCGGTGACGGCGGCGCTGCGCGGCGAGATCGAGTTCGTGGGCGTCGGCTTCGCCTACAACGGCGGCGCCGGCGGGGCCCGGGAGGTGCTCACCGGAGTGGATCTCCGGATACCCGCCGGCCAGACGGTGGCGCTGGTCGGTGAGACGGGCGCCGGCAAGTCGACCCTGGTCAAGCTGGTCGCCCGGTTCTACGACGCGACCTCCGGCACCGTCCGGGTGGACGGCGTCGACCTGACCAGGTACGACCTCGCGCAGTACCGCCACCGGCTCGGTGTCGTGCCGCAGGAGGCCTACCTGTTCGCGGGCACGGTGCGCGAGGCGATCGCGTACGGCCGACCCTCGGCCACGGCGGCCGAGGTGGAGGCGGCGGCCCGGGCGGTCGGTGCGCACGACATGATCCGCCACCTGTCCGACGGGTACGACCACGAGGTCACCGGCCGTGGGCGGAACCTCTCGGCGGGGCAGCGCCAGCTGATCGCGCTGGCCCGGGCCGAACTGGTCGACCCGGACATCCTGCTCCTGGACGAGGCCACCGCCGCGCTCGACCTGGCCACCGAGGCGGCGGTCAACCACGCCGCGGACCGGCTCAGCGGCGGCCGCACCACGCTGGTCATCGCCCACCGCCTCACCACCGCGGAACGCGCCGACCGGGTCGTCGTCCTGGACCACGGCAGGGTGGTCGAGGACGGCACGCACACCGAACTGCTCGCGCGGGGAGGCGTGTACACGCGGCTCTGGCAGGCGTTCATCGCCGACAAGCACCCGGTGCCCGACGAGGCGGCGGGCCAGGTCCTCGGCCGCTGAGCCTCCCGGTCCCGCAGTCCGCCGCCCGGCCCTCCCGCCGAACCGGCGTCAGGCCGCGATCAGCGAGGTGAGCAGCGCGGAGGCGTCGATCCCGCGCGGCAGGTCGCTGACCTGACCGTCACCCACCTCCACCACCCGCCAGCCGGAGCCGTCGGCCCGGCTGGCGAGGTCGGTGGTGACGAAGCGGCAGCCGAGGGCACGGACCAGCGGCCGGACGTCGGTGAGGTCCGGTTCGGCCGACTGGCCGGGCGTGTCCGGATGGGGCCCGACCAGCACGGGTTCGCCGTCCAGCCACCAGACCCGGGCCTCCACCGTCCGCTCGTCGCCGCCCCGGCGGGCCCCGGAGGCACCGCCGCTCGCGCCTCCCCCCGGTTCGTCCGGTCCGTCCCCATTCCCGCCGTCCCCGTTCCCGCCGCTCCCGTTCCGCCCGCTCCCGGCGCCCCCGGCCCGTCGAAACTCCTCGTACCGGCGCAGCACCACGCCGCCGGTGAGGTACTCGCCCTGCAACTCGACGAAGCGCGCCACCACCCGCCCGACGGCGGCCAGGTCGGCCATGTCGGGGACGTAGCAGGCCTCGTGCCACTCGTGCTTCCGGGACTTCACGTAGTCCTTGACGATCGCCGGACCGCGCCCGCCGAGCCGCTCGACGGCGGCGGCGAGTTCCGCCGGCTCCGGCCGGGCCGCCGTCCGCACCGGAATCCAGACGCTCGGCGGTGTCGCCCCCTCGAACACCCCGTACCAGCCGGGCAGTTCGTGCGCCGAGGCATACCCGGCCGCGCTGGTCAGCAGATGGGCGCCGCGCCCGGCCAGCGCCCGGGCGAAGGCCGCGTAGTCGGCCGACGGAACCATCCAACCCCGGTACCAGAGCGGGCCGCAGTCCCGCGGTACCTGACGGACCGCCTCCTCCGCGTTCCCCGCGAGCAGTGCGTCGTGGTCGACGAGGTACAGCTCACCACCCAGGCCCCGCAGGACACGGGCCTCCCAGGCGAAGTGCGGATCGGGCCGGTGCGGGTTGAGCGGGTCGGCCGGGAAGATGAGCGCGGGTGCGGGCATGGGCGTCAGGCTACGTCCACCGGCCGTTTCCGGCGGCGCCAACACCCCTTCTCCGCCAGGGCGATGCCGTTCCTGCGGCCCACAGTCCGTCCGACGCCGCACCACCCGCAGTCCGTCCGACGCCGCCTGCCCATCGACCCGCCCGCAATCCGTTCGACGCAGCCGGGCCCGAACTGGGAAGGTGACCCGATGCGAAATCTGTGGCATCGCGCGAAGCGAACCCCGAGGCAGGCCGCCCGGACGGTGGTACTCGCCGAGAACGGGTCGGTCTTCCTCCTCCGCTCGGACAACAGCGAGGTCGGCGTCCACTGGACCATGCCCGGCGGCGGCATCGAGAAGGACGAGACGCCGTGGACCGGCGCCCGTCGTGAGCTCTGGGAGGAGACCGGCTGGACCGATCTCGAACCCGGTCCGTTGCTCTGCACCTGGGAACACGACTTCACCTGGCACGGCATACCCGTCCGCCAGCACGAGCACATCTACCTGACCAGCGGGCCGCACCGGGAGCCGGTGGGCGACCTCAGCGCGATGCACGCCGCCGACCGGATCCTCGACTGGCGCTGGTGGACGGCCGACGACCTCACCGACGAAGACGCCGACGCGGTCTGGCCCCCTCGGCTCGCGGAGCTGCTGGCCGAGGTCCGGGAGGGCTGGCTGGCCGACCGCCGCGAGCCGGTGCCCGTCGAGTTCGGCTACGTCCCGAACGCGCCGAGGGTCTGACGCGCCCGCCGCCTCGGCGTCATGGACGAGGCGGCGCCCCTGGCGGCCGGCCCGGCGGCTCCCGACGGCCCGTCCCCCGCAGCTACGAGGGCTGCTGCTGCCCGCCGCGTCGGCCCGCCCGCCCGGCCGGACCGACCTGCCAGCCGTGCAGGTCGAGCTCCCGGTCGTGCAGCGCGCCGGGGTTGATCAGCACCGAGAGCTGCGCGGAAGCCAGCTGGTCGAGGGCGAGGCCGGTGGCGGACAGCAGTTGGTCGGTCGACACCGAGACGGCGATGGCGGGTCGCCAGCCCGGCAGGACCACCAGACTGGTGCCGCGGCCGATGCGCACGGGCTCGGCCGCCACCCGGACCGGCCGCCGTTCTTCGGGGCGGCCGACGGCCTCGGGGAGCTGCGGGGTGCCGCCGATCAGGATGCCCAGCGGCGTCTCGGCGCTCCCGCCGGGAGCGCCCCCGCCGGTGGCGTTCCCGGCGTTGCCGTCCGCCTCCTCACCGGCGCCGGCCACCGGCTCCGCCGCCCCGACGAGCGGGTCGGGGGTCGTCGGCGGCAGGAGGAGCGCAGGAGCGGCGGCCCCGGCGCCGGAAGCCTCCGGCGGCCGGTCCGGTCCGGGGACCTCCGGGTGCATCCGGCGTAGCCGCCGGGAGGGGGAGGGCCGCTTGGACAGGACGGTCCGCAGCTCCGCCTGAGCGGCCCGGAGCACGGGGACGCTGCGTTCCTCCGTCGGCTCCGGTGCCCGGAGCCGTACGAACGCCTCCGGGCCGGTGGTGGACGCGGTCCGGGGCTCGTCCGTCGTTCCCGCTTCGGTGCCTCCGAGTGCTTCGGCGAGCAGCGCGCGGACCTCGGCGACCGGCCGACGACAGGCGGCGGCCAGCTCGGCGAGCGAGCGGCCCTGGCCGTGGGCGGTGCGCAGCCGGTCGGCCAGCCCCGCGCGAAGCCGGGCGGCCGTCTGTCCGTTCGCGTCCACGGCACGCCCGGCGTCACCCGGGCCATCGCCGCCGACACCGCCGACACCGCCGACACCGCGTCTACCGGCGCCTTCACCAGGGCCTTCAGCAGCGCCGGTGCCGGAGTCCCGGACGTCCTCCCCGTCGGTCCCACCGCCCCGGGGCCGCGGCACGGACCCGTCGGAGGAGGCCCCGCCGGTGCCGTGCTCGCCGGCCGGGGCCGCCATCGTGCAGCGCGAGTCCACGGCTGCGGTGCTCGCCCCGGTTCCCGGTATGTCCTCGGTGGCAGGCGCCCGGCGGGACCCGTGGGACGCGCAGGACACGATTCCGTCGGACGCACCGCCCCCGGGCACGCCGCCCCCGGGCACGCCGACCGCGAGCGCGCCGACGGAGGACGCGCCGGCGGTGGGTGGGCCGGACGGGGGCAGGTCGGCGGCGTTCTGATGGAGCGTGGTCATCGGCAGGTGCCCTTCGGGGTACGGTCCCGATGATCCTCCCGCACCCCGGGACCAGCTCCAAGCGCCTTACCGGCGGGTGTGTGCGAGGACACCGCCCTGGTCAGCTCCGCTCCCGCCCGGTCGCCCGCCGTGCCGCCCGGGCTCAGGTGCCCGGTGCGACGAACCCCTTGAGGTCGGCCAGCACGGCATTGGCCGCCAGGACGCCGAGCCCGAGGAACCAGGTCTCGTCCGAAACCGGCCGCGCCTGGCCGGACTTGGTCGCCGCGAGGGTCTTCCAGAGCGCGCCGCCGAGCACCGCGTCCTGGTTGGTGGAGCTGGGGCTGCCGTACACGCCGTAGAAGATCCAGTCGGCGTCGGCCTTGTCGATCTGCTCGGGGCTGATCTCGACCGCGAGTTCCTTGACCTGCTCGATCTTGGGCTGCGGCAGCGGCACGTCGGTGAGGATGGTGCCGATGAAGGAGAGCTCCGCGTAGAGCCGGGTCTTGCCGGGCATGAAGCGCAGCGGCGTGATGGTGGGCCGCTTGTCGCCCAGCCCGGCGCCGATCGCGGTGGCCGCGGCCTGGTACGCGTCGAGCTGGGCCCGGGCCTGCGCCTCCAGGCCGAACGGCGCGGCGTTGAGCTTGAAGTTCTGCTTCCAGGGGTAGCCCGGGCGCAGCGAGAAGACGGTCGGCGCGATCTTGGAGAGCTGCGCGTACTGGTCCTGCGCGCGCAGCTGGCTGCCGAGGATCAGGTCGGGCTTGAGCGCGGCGATGGCCTCCAGGTTGAGGCTGTTGATGGTGCCGACGGCGGCCGGGCTGCCGACCGCGTCCTTGAGGTAGGCCGGCATGCTCTTGGAACCGTCGGTGTAGACGACGCCGACCGGCTGGATGCCCAGGGCGACGACGTTGTCGAGCTCGCCGGTGTCCAGCACCACGACCCGGACCGGCTTGGCCGGGATGACGGTCTCGCCCATGGCGTGCTTGACGGTGCGCGGGTAGACGCCGGGGGCGGCGTCGGTGCCGAAGTCCTTCATCTTCTCGATCACGGCGGCGTAGTCGTCGCCGCCCTGCTTGACCGACTTCTGGTTCGGCGAGGAGCCGGACGAGGCCTGCGCCGACCCGCTCGCGGCTCCGCCGGAGCTGCCACAGGCGGTGAGCAGCCCGCCGAGGCCGAGGACGGCACCACCGGTGAGTCCGGCGGCGAGGAACCGCCGGCGGGACGGGGTGCGGCTGACGAGGGTCCGGTCGGCGGGGTGGGGGGCCACGCGACGCTCCTTCTCGATCGATCGATGTTAGGTGAGGCAAACCTATCCGACGGTTCGGACCGGATCGATCGAGGGTTCGGGAGGCGGGGGAGAAATCGTCTCAACCCATGACATAAGGGATAAATCAAATCGCCCTCAGTCCTTGGAAACCAAGGTACATGAGTCGAGCTGCCATGAAACCACCGCTCCGCGTCCATTTGCGACGAAGGAATCGAAGCGAGTGGCTCAGATCACCCAGGGTTGGCCTACACAACCTTCGACGCGTCCACCTAGGGTGCGCAGGTGTTTGATCAGCAGCTCTCAGAGCACGGAAGCAGCGGACGGGCAACGGCGCCCGCCGCTCCGCAGGGCGCCCCGGACAGTGGCGCCAGTGGTGGAGTCCCCGACCGGGGGGCGGCGGGGGCAGCGGGGGACAAGGGCCTACGGGGGAACTCGGTAGGCCTGTTGAGCAGCGTGGTCCTGGGCCTCTCCACGGTCGCCCCGGTCTACTGCCTGACCGCGACGCTGGGCCCGACGGTCACGGCCGTCGGCGTGCAGATGCCCGCGGTGTTCCTGGCCGGCTTCCTGCCGATGCTGCTCGTCGCGTTCGCCTACAAGGAGCTGAACAAGGACTTCCCGGACTGCGGCACGTCCTTCAGCTGGACGGTCCGGGCCTTCGGCCCCCGGGTCGGCTGGATGGCGGGCTGGGGCCTGACGGTCGCGACCATCATCGTGCTCTCCAACCTGGCCGGGGTGGCGACCGACTTCCTCTACCTGATGCTCGGTGAGATGACCGGCAGCGGCGGAATCGCCGAACTGAACGACAACAAGGCCGTTCACCTGCTCACCGTGGTCCTGCTGATCGCCGCCGCCACCGCGATGAGCTACCGGGGGATGACGGCCACCAAGTGGTTCCAGTACAGCCTGGTCGGCCTCCAGCTGGCCGTCCTGGTGCTCTTCTCGGCCATCGCCATCGGCAAGGCCGCCGCCGGCGACCTGCCGCACTCGATCGGCTTCTCCGCCTCCTGGCTCGACCCGCTCCAGGTGAGCTCGTTCAGCGCGTTCACCGCCGGGCTGTCACTCTCGATCTTCATGTACTGGGGCTGGGACACCTGCCTCACCATGAACGAGGAGACCCTCGGCAGCGCCAAGACCCCGGGCCGGGCCGCGATGATCTCCATGGTCACCCTGGTGGGCTCGTACCTGCTGGTCGCGATCGCCGCCCAGATGTTCGCCGGCGTCGGCGCCACCGGTACCGGCCTCGGCAACCCGGATACCGCCGACAACGTCTTCTCCGCGCTGGCCCGGCCGGTGCTCGGCTCGCCGTGGAGCATCCTGCTCTTCCTGGCCGTCGTCGCCAGCGCCGCCGCCAGCCTGCAGACCACCTTCATCCCGGTGGCCCGCACCCTGCTCGCGATGAGCTCCTACCGGGCCGTGCCGCCGCGCTTCGGCACCGTGCACCCGCGCTTCCTCACCCCCGGCTACGCGACGGTCGCCGCCGGCGCCGCCACCGCGGTGTTCTACGTCGGAATGAGCCTGATCAGCGAGAACGTCGTCCAGGACACCATCCTGGCACTCGGGCTGATGATCTGCTTCTACTACGCCCTGACCGCCTTCGCCTGCGTCTGGCACTTCCGCGCCTCGCTGCGCACCAGCCCGCGGAACCTCGTGCTGCGCGGCCTCGCACCCCTGCTCGGCGGGGTGCTGCTCGCGGGCGTCTTCCTGCAGACCCTCACCGACGCCTGGGACCCGGCGTACGGCAGCGGCGCCGTCCTCGGCATCGGCTCGGTGTTCGTCATCGGCGTCGGCATCCTGCTGCTCGGGGCGGTGCTGATGACCTGCTACGCCGCGTTCCGGCCCGAGTTCTTCCGCGGCGAGACCCTGCACGCGGGAACGCCCGCGCTGGTCGTGGAGGACTGACGCTATCCTCGAACGCATGAAGCGCTTCGCAGGTCTCGACTGGTGGCCGTCCTAGGACGGCCACCAGCCACGCCTGACCAGGGCCGTCCGGATGGACGGCCCTGTCGCGTTCTCCGACGGGACGGGCCCGGAACCCCGGACGGCCACCACCACCGCCGTTCCGAGGAGAGATCCGATGACCACCACCGTCACCGCCACCACCGCCACCCATCCCGCCGTCGACCATCCGACCGTCGACCGGCCCGGCGTCGACCGGCCCGGCGCCGATCTGGACGAGCTGATCCGCCGGGACCCTGGCGCCCACCGTGTCCTGACAGGCGACCGCCCCACCGGCCCGCTCCACCTCGGCCACTACTTCGGCACCCTGCAGAACCGGGTCCGCCTCCAGCGCCTCGGCACCGAGATGTTCGTCGTGGTCGCCGACTACCAGGTCATCACCGACCGGGACGTCGCCGACCGCCTCGCCGAGCACACCGAGGACCTCGTCCTCGACTACCTGGCCGCCGGGCTCGACCCGGACCGCGCCACGATCTTCGCCCACAGCGGCGTCCCCGCCCTCAACCAGCTCCTGCTCCCCTTCCTCAGCCTGGTCAGCGTGGCGGAACTGGGCCGCAACCCCACCGTCAAGGACGAGATCGCCCACTCCGGCCAGTCCGCGGTGAACGGGCTGATGTTCACCTACCCCGTCCACCAGGCCGCCGACATCCTCTTCTGCAAGGCGAACGTCGTCCCGGTCGGCCAGGACCAGTTGCCCCACCTCGAAGTGGCCCGCACCGTCGCCCGCCGCTTCAACGAGCGCTACCCGCACCCGGACGGCACCGGTGTCTTCCCCCGCCCGGACGCCCTGCTGTCCGCCGCCCCCATGCTGCTCGGCACCGACGGCGGAAAGATGAGCAAGAGCCGCGGCAACGCCGTCGCGCTCTCCGCCACCGCCGACGCCACCGCCCGGCTGATCCGCGGCGCCAGGACCGACACCGACCGCCGGATCACCTATGACCCGGCCGCCCGGCCCGAGGTCTCCAGCCTGGTCCTGCTCGCGGCGCTCTGCCAGGACCGCGCACCGGAACTGGTCGCCGAGGAGATCGGTGACGGCGGCGCCGCCGCGCTGAAGCGCACGGTGACCGAGGCCGTCAACGAACGCTTCGGCCCGATGCGCGCCCGCCGCGAGGAACTCGCCGCCGACCGCGGATACGTCCGACAGGTCCTGCGGGACGGTGCCGAACGGGCCAACGCCGTCGCTGACGCCACCCTCGCCGAGGTCAGGGCGGTGATGGGATCGGTCTGAACCGAACGGGGCATACCACCTCCGGGCGGCTCCGGCCGGTCTGAGCGCGCGTCACCCCTCCCCACAGCGCCACCCGCACCCCTGGAAGGATCCCGGCCATGGACCAGTACCCGACCACGCCCGGCCGCGGGCTGACCCGCCCGCCGCAGCTCCGTCCGGGGGACCACGTCGTCGTGGTCGCCCCCAGCAGCCCGATCGACCCCGAGCGGCTCACCGCCGGGTGCGCGATCCTGCGCTCCTGGGGGCTGCGGGTCACCGTCGCCCCGCACGTCCTCGACACCCACCCCACCCTCGGCCACCTGGCCGGCACCGACGCGGACCGGGTGGCGGACCTCCAGTCCGCCTGGCTCGACCCCACCGTCGACGCCGTCATCTGCGCCCGCGGCGGCTACGGCGTCCACCGCATGGTCGACCTGCTCGACTGGGACGCGATGCGCGCCGCCCCGCCCAAGGTGCTGGTCGGCTTCAGCGACGTCTCCTCCCTGCACGAGGCCTTCGCCCAGCGCCTCGGCGTGGCCACGCTGTACGGGCCGATGAGCTCCGGCGCCTCCTTCATCTCCGACGGACCGACGGCCGAGCACCTGCGGCGCACCCTCTTCGACCCCTCGGCCACGACGGTCCTCACCTCGGCCACCGCCTCGGCCCTCGTCCCCGGCCGGGCCCGCGGCATCACCGCCGGGGGCTGCGTACACGTCCTCACCGCCGAGCGCGGCACGCCCGCGGGCCGGCCGTCCTACGCCGGCAGCATCCTGATCCTGGAGGACGTCAACGAGCATCCGTACCAGCTCGACCGCCTCTTCACCCAGTTGCTGCGCTCCGGCGCCTTCGAGGGGGTCGCGGGGATCGCCCTCGGCTCCTGGGAGGGCTGCGGCCGCCCCGAGCGGGTCCGGGAGCTCATGCTCGACCGGCTCGGGCCGCTCGGCGTCCCCGTCCTGTGGGAGCTGGGCTTCGGCCACTGCCCCTCCACCCTCACCGTCCCGCTGGGCCTGCCCGCCCTGCTCGACGCCGACGCCGGGACCCTCACCCTGGAGACGCCCGCACTCGCCGCCCGCTGAGGCCGGCCGCGCCGGGATCAGTAGGGTGCGGCCATGAACGAGGACACCCTCATCACCCTCGCGCTCGACCTCCTCCGGGGGCCGGGCAGCAATGCCCGCGCCATCCTCGGACTCGCCGGCCCGCCCGGCGCCGGCAAGTCCACCCTGGCCCGGTACCTGGTCGCCGAGGTCGAGCGCCGGGAGGGACCCGGGAGCGCCGCCTACCTCCCGCTCGACGGCTTCCACCTCTCCGCCGCCCAGCTGGAGCGGCTCGGCCTGGCCCACCGCAAGGGCGCGCCGGCCACCTTCGACGCGCACGGCTACGTCGCACTGCTGCGCCGGGTCGCGGCGGACCGGTTCCACCCCATCTACGTCCCCGACTTCGACCGCCGCCTCGACGAACCCGTCGCCGCCCGCCATGTCGTGCCGCCGCAGGCCCGCCTCGTCGTCACCGAGGGCAACTACCTCGCCGCCGCCGAACACCCCTGGCCGGACGCCCGCCGACTCATGCGCGAGCTCTGGTACGTCGACGCCGACGACAGCCTCCGCGAGGAGCGCCTGGTCGAGCGCCACCGGGCCGGTGGCCGCGACGAGGCCACGGCCCGGCAGTGGGTCACCGGCAACGACCACCCGAACGGCGAGTACGTGAAGGCCGGCCGCTCGCTCTGCACGCGGACGGTGCCCGGCACCGGGTTGCCTCAGGCTCCGGACGGGCGTAGTGTTCTCTAGTCGCTCGGCTGGGAGCACCGGACACGTGTCTACGCGGACGGTCCCGGAGCGGCCAATCCCTTGAAACATCACTTCCCGGTTCGGGCTGGGTTGTGCTTTGTCATTTCGACGGCAGCACGGCTCATGCCTTATTCGCTGTGCCTGTTTATATGGATTGCGGCCGGATTCGCCTTTCGGGGCGGGGATCGGCTAGAGTTTGAAACGTCGGACAGGGCGTCAAGCCCGGGAAGACA